>DATFUW010000162.1:0-5741 GCA_035260605.1 Thermoanaerobaculia bacterium
CCTTCAGATACGCGCTCGCATACGCGATGAGCGCGAAGCTCGCCGCGTGCGACTCCGGGAAGCCATAGAGCGCGAACGAGGTGATCGACTTCACGATCTGCTCCTGCGCCTTCTCATCGATCCCGTTCTTCGTCATTCCCGCGCGCAGGCGTTTCTCGATTTCCTGCATCCGCTCCATCGAACGCTTGAAGCCCATGGCGCGGCGCAGCTCCTCCGCTTCGCCGCCGGTGAAGTTCGCCGCCACCATGGCGATGCGCAGCAGTTGCTCCTGGAAAAGCGGAACGCCGAGCGTGCGTTTCAGGATCGGCTCGAGGCAGGGGTGGGGATACTCGACCGGCGCGCGTCCCTGCCTCCGGTCGAAGAAGGGGCGGATCATGCCGCCGACGATCGGCCCGGGGCGGATGATGGCCACCTGTACGACGATGTCGTAGAAGCACCTCGGCGCATTGCGTGGCAGCGAGGCCATCTGCGCGCGGCTTTCCACCTGAAACACCCCGACGGTATCGGCCTCGTTGAGCATCCGGTAGACGCGCGGGTCTTCCGGCGGGAGATGCGCGAGATCGACGTCGATCCCTTCCTTCTCGCGGATCAGCGGGATCGCCTCCTCGAGCGCCTGCAGCATGCCCAGGCCCAACAGATCGACCTTGATGATGCCGAGATCGGCGCAGTCGTCCTTGTCCCACTGGATGACGACGCGGCCGGGCATCGACGCCGGTTCGAGCGGCACGACCTCGTCGAGCCGGCCGCGGGCCATGACCATCCCGCCGGAATGCTGACCGAGATGACGCGGGAGATTCTGGATCTGCATCTGCAGGCGCATGAAGTGCTGCACGCGCAGGTCCGTGGGATCGAACCCCGCGGCGGCGAGCTGGCCTGCCATGTCGCGCATCGCCTCCCGGATCTCTCCGAAATGCCACGTCGCCACGCACTTCGACAGTTTGTCCGCCTGTTCGAGCGAGAAGCCGAGCGCCTTCGACACCTCGCGCGCCGCGGAGCGGTCGCGATAGGTGATCACGTTCGCCGTCATCGCCGCCCCGTGTGGGCCGTACGTCTGATAGACGTGCTGGATGACCTTCTCCCGCTGGTCGCCGGAGGGGAGATCGAGGTCGATGTCCGGCCATTCGCCGCGCTCCTCCGAAAGGAAGCGTTCAAACAGCAGGTCCATTTTCACCGGATCGACCGCGGTGATCGACAGCGCGTAGCAGACCGCGCTGTTGGCCGCCGATCCGCGCCCCTGCACCATGATCTTCTCCCGCTGGCAGAACTGGACGATGTCCCAGACGATGAGGAAATAGCCGGCCAGATCGAGCTTCTCGATCATGGCCAACTCCTTCCCGATCTGCGCCTGCGCGCGTGCAGTCAGCGGCCGGAAGCGCGCCGTCGCGCCGTTCCAGGTGATCTTTCGCAGGAACGAGATGTCGGTCTCACCGTCCGGCAGCGGATACAGCGGGAACTGATAGCCGAGATCGGCGAGCGTGAAGTCCAGCCGCTGCGACAGCTCCCAGGCATGGTCGAGCGCTTCCGGCACGTCGCAGAACAGCCGGCTCATCTCCTCGGCCGATTTGACGTGCCGTTCGCGGTTGACGCCGAGCAGCCGGCCGGCGTCGTCGACGTTCCGTCCCTCGCGGATGCAGGTGAGCACGTCGTGCAGCGGTTTGTCTTCCGGATGCGCATACCGGACGCCGTTCGTGGCGGCGAGTGGAAGCCGCAGGCGGCGCGCCAGCGCGATCAGCCGCTGGTTCTGATGTTCTTCTTCGCGGACCGCGTGCCGCTGCAGCTCGATGTGCGTGCGCCCTTTGAAGATGCCCGCGATTCTGTCGACCGTCGCGTGGTCCGCACGGGTGAGACAGTGCAACCCAGCGGCGTACTGCTCGATCAGCTCCCACGGGAACCGTGCCTGTCCCTTCTCCCGTCCCATCGCGCCGGCCGTGATCAGCTTGCAGAGGTTTCCATAGCCGAGACGGTTCTCGACCAGGACGGTTGCCGAGCCACAATCCGGCGACTCCAGCGCCAGTTCCGCGCCGACGAGCGCCTTGATTCCCGCCTTCTTTGCAACGGCGTAGAACCGCGGCGCGCCGTAGACACCGTTGCGGTCGATCAGGGCCATCGCCGGCACGCCCCGCTGCGCCGCCTCGTACACGAGATCTTCCGGAAGCGATGCGGCGGCGAGAAAGGAGAAGGCGCTGGAGGCTCTCAGTTCGGCATAGGGGCGGTCGGATTTCCGGAGGCGCGACGTGTGGGGAGTGTCTTTCCTGCGGAGGACGTCTTCGACATAGGCGAGATGGTCGAAGTCGCGGGACGGGAGGGTGGGAGACATGAAATTCACACTCCGAACCTGGCATCCACAAACCACTCCTTCCCTTCCTGCTCTCCCTCGGACCGATACACGCGGTAGATCCCTCCCTCCCACAGCTCCACGTCCCAGTACTCCCGCTCGGCGGGCGCATCGCGCCACCATCCTTCTTCGATGTGCCAGGGGCCGGAGCAGACGCGGACATTTCCGGCGATGGTCTCGCCGCGAATCGAGGCGATCCGGTTCCCTTCTGCGGTCACGTCCACCGGCAGCGGCGGGCGGAAGAGGCGCGGCATGAGCAAACCCCGCGCGCGCGGCGGCTCGCGGCGCGTATCGGGCGGTGGCGGAGGAGAAAACGGCGCGAGGCTGTGACGTTCCGGGAGATGGCCATCGACCGTCACCGGCATTCCGGCGCGCTCCTCGCCGAGCATCGAAATGAGCCGGGCGATGGTCGTGGCCAGTTTGTCGGGAGAGAGCGCAGTGGGGCCGAAGAGCGACAGTTGCGCGCGGCGCGGACGGTCGGGATGCGCCACGAGCGTGAATCCGATGACCGGCGCGCCGGGCGGGCGCTTCTCCAGGTCGAGCCGGAGGAGCGTGAGGATGGTCTTCGCATCGCGCGTCGGCGCAGGGAGATCGAGGACCCTCGCGTCGTAGCCGTCGGGCTCGAGCGTCAGGTTCAGCTCGATGCGCGTGCAGGAGAACCCCTGGCTCTCCATCCGCTGCCGCAGCCGGTCGAACGCCGCGCTGGCGATGAAGAGGAACGGCTCGAGCGACACCAGCGGCCATTCGAGCTCCATTCCTTCCCGAAACGCGGGCGGGATGGGGCGGGGGATGAGCGGGCGGGGATCGATGCCGCGCGCGGCGAAATGCAGCTGGCGTCCGATCTCGCCGAGGCGGCTGGCGATCTCGTTTTCCGGGAGGCGGGCCAGATCGCCGATCGATTTCAGGCCGAACCGCTCGAGCATCGCCGCCGCTTCGAGCTCGGGAGAGAGGCGGGCCAGCGGGAGCGGCGCGAGAAACCGCATTTCTTCGCCGGGCGGGACCACGGTCGGCGTCTTCGGCAGCTCGGCCGCGATCCGCGCGGCGAGCTTGCTTGCAGCGATGCCGGCGCGCGCCGGCAGGCCGACGGCCTCGATCGCCCGGATCGCCGATCTCCCCAGCTCCTCCTCGGTGGCGAAGTGGCGCTCCGTTCCGGTGACGTCGACGAACACCACGCCGTCGCCCGCGTCCTCCAGGCGTGGCGAGAGCATCTCCGCCGCTTCGAGCAGCGCTTCCTGCGCGGTCCGTTCACATGCGGCGTCGCGCCCGCGGGCGATCAGCTTCGGCAGGACCGAGCGCGCCTGCGGAAGCGACAGCCCGGGATGGATCCCTTTCTTCCGCGCGCGCCGCGTCGCCGCCACCACGTGCGCGTGGTTCCCATTTCCGTCGACGATGACCACCGCCTCCTGGAGCAGATCCGGTTCGCTGCGCAGCCGTGCGGCGAGCGGAAACATCGGGACGGAGAAGCAGGCGATGCGCGTCACGTCGCCTCCGCGACGCGGAACTGGACACGCGCGCATCCGCCGGGGCGTTTGCGCCGGTGCTTTTCCAGCCGCAGCGCTAGATCGACGCCGGTGAGCAGCGGCCCGCGCCATTGCCCACGCGACGGCTCGGCGCGCAGCATGGCCTCCGACGTCGTGCCGGTCAGCGGATACGGGGCGGAGACCAGCAGCGCCGTTCCGTGTGCCTCCGCCGCGCGCGCCAGCCGAACCCATGCCGCATCGGGGACGCGCCCGCGCAGGGGAGGGAGTCCCGCGTCGACGGCCACGAGCTGGAAGCCGGTGGCGATGACCAGCTCCGCGGCGGCCGCCGCCTCTCTCAGCTTCCGCGGGCGGACCCAGAGCAGGCGCCGGAGGTCGATGCCTGCCGCCTCGCCGAGTTGCGGATCGAAGGCGTCGCCGGTATCGATCAGCGCGGCTGCTTCCCCGGTCGAAGTGGCGGCCGCGAGGGCGGCGATGACGACCGACAGACGCGCGCCACGGCCGGCGATTTCGATCACTTTTCCACGGGGGAGTCCGCCGTCGAGGAGCGCGTCGAGGGAGGGGAGGGCGGTCGGGAGGACCTGCTCGCTGCGCCGGAGGTCGAGCGCGCGCAGCAGCTCACTCCCGCTTGTGAGCTGCGCCCCGATCCGGACATCCAGCCCCTTCCGGAACGCTTCGACCGCCTCGAAAGGGGCCGATTCTACAGATGGTAGAGCCGGCACCAGCACCGGGATCGCAGTCATTGGAAGGCGGAACTGCGATTCGAGACGCCGAGCCGTGGCAGCCATGGGGGAGTCGCCTTCCGCCATCATAGGGCGGTAATGAGGCGTAATGCAAGGGCCCTGACGACTGCGGCTGAGCCCTCATACTCCTCCGGGTTATAATGCGCGCGTAATTGGAAGGTAAATTTTTCCAATGGACGCGAATGACTCGACTTCAGTCGAGATTTTTGGCCAGACCTATAACGTTCGAGGAGAAGGAGACCCAAACTATTTAGCGGAGCTCGCGCGGTTTGTAGACTCCAGGATGCGCGAGGTCGCGGCCGAGGTCGCGACCGTTGACCCGGTCAAAATCGCCATCCTGGCGGCTTTAAACATCGCCGATGAGTTTTCCCGATACCGGAAGCAGCGCGAACACGCGGTCGGTGCCTGGGTCGAGAAAACGGAGGAGTTGTCAGACCGGCTCGGCAAGATCATCAGCTGAGCCTTTACGAATGAATCTCTGTTTTTCGGAGTGCCCTGCAGAGTGCGTGATGAGTCAATCTAACGCTTGAACCGTATTTCTTACTTGGGTGCTCGGGTCTCAGGGCCGCGTGCACGCCTTCACCCGAGAGGGTCGAGGGACGCCAAAACGGCACGAGTAGAGCGCCCCCCTGTTTTTTACGGGTTCAAGTAAGAATTCTCACACGGCTCAGGCGGGGTTCTCCGAAATTCTCCTCCAACTGCGCGAGCCTCCCGACGGGGGAGGTTCATTGTGAATGCCATTGCCATTCTGATCGGGGTCGTGGGCGCCATCGTGGGCGCCGTGATCCTGGCCGCGTTATGGAACGTCGTCTACGGCAAGCGCGCCGAGGCCCACATCGGGGAGGCGCGCCGCAATGCCGACCGGATCCTCGACGACGCCCGCAAAGCAGCCGAATCGAAGCTGAAGGAAGCCGACCTCGAGGCGAAGGAAAAGCTCCTGCAGATGCGCGGCGACTTCGACCGCCAGGCGCAGCAGCGCCGGGAGGAGATGAAGAATGCCGAGCGGCGCCTGCAGCAGAAAGAGGAAAACCTCGACCGCAAGATCGAGGCGTTCGATCGGCGGGAGGCCGGCCTGCGCGAGCGAGAGGCACAGATCGACCGGCTGCGCGCGGAAGCGGAGGAGATCCGCCAGAAGCAGGTGGCCGAGCTCGAGCGCATCTGCAACCTGACCCAGGACGAGGCGCG
>DATFUW010000163.1:0-3655 GCA_035260605.1 Thermoanaerobaculia bacterium
CGCGGACGGCACAGTCACGCACGAACAGTTTCGAATTGGAGGCCTGCGGTACAAAATTGACTCCTCGCTGAAAGCCGTTGATGGCGAGGGTCTCCAGGTGCAACTCCGCCCCGGTGTTGAACAACACGCCCGAGAGCCCGCCGTTCGGAACGGTCGCGATGATCGAGAAGTTCCGCAGCGTGACGATGTCCGAGGGACCGGCGCTGACCACCACTCCGTTGGTGCCGGCGGTCAGGACCCCTCCCGTGAACCCTCCGCCGTCGATGGTGATCGACTTGGTGATCGTCACCGCGCCGAAGCCGCCCGGATCGAGGACGTCGATCTCGCCTCCGGCGGCGGTCTTGGAGATCGCTCCCGCGAAGGTCTTGCACGGGGCCGTGCGGCTGCACGGATTCGCGTCGTCGCCTACGCCCGAGACCCACGTGCGCGTCGCCTGCGCGCTGGCGGAAACGGCCACTGCTGCCATGAGAATGGTGATACCTGCCAGTCTGAACTTCATGAATGTCTCTCCTCTCTCTTCTCGGACGCAATGCGCCGTGTTTCCTGGCCGGGCGTCCTCGCTGATTGAGGCCCGCATCGTACACCGCCGCGGGTTTTCTTCGATCTGGACGATCATCATAATGGAGAGATGGATTCGGTTCAGCCGCGGCCGGTTGTGCCGGTCAGCGTTCGACATCTGAAGTCGCTTCCTCGCGACGAGCTCCTGCAGTTCGTGCAGGAGAACGTCCGCAATCTCCTGGAAGACGAGGCCGCGGCGGTTCTCGAAAACCCGTACGTCACCGCGCCCATCTGCCAGATGATCGCCCGGACGCAGCGGCTCACCGCGTTCTACTCGGTCCGCGTACGCCTGGTGGCCCACAAACAGACGCCCCAGGCGCACGCCGTCAAGCTCGTCCACTACCTCTACTGGACGGACCTCGTCCGCCTCTCGGTCGACGTGAAAGTGCCGGCCCCCGTCCGCCGCGCGATCGACAACCTTCTGGCCAACAAGATCGACAAGCTCACGCTCGGCGAGCGGATCACGTCGGCCAAACGCTGCAGCCCGGCCCTGATCAAGCTCCTCCTCTTCGATCCCGATCCGAAGGTGTTCGAGGCGCTGCTGATCAACCAGCGACTCCGCGAGGACGACCTGCTGCTGCTCGCCTCCGGAGAGCGCGCCACATCCGCGAAGCTGCAGCTTCTGGCCGATGACCGCAAGTGGTCCTACCGCTACTCCATCCGCAAGGCGCTGGTGATGAACCCCCGGACGCCGCGGGCCACGGCCGCCTCGCTCCTGCGCTTTCTCTCCCGGCGCGACCTGCGGATGATCCACTCCAATCCGCAGACCACGGTCTACCTCCGCCGCTGCATCGAGCGCCTGCAGCCTTCTGAATTTCCGGCTTGACTGCGAGCCGGCGTTCGCGGATCATCTGCGCCATCCCATGCTGACTCGAAGGGTGGCGGTGCATGCGGTTCGTGCGCTCGCCGCGTTCGCCATCGCTGTATCTGCCGCCGGCCAGGCGGTATCGCCGATGACCATCGAGCACGACGTGACCGTCGCGTCCGAGACGAGCGATCGGTTCACCTGGATCGACAGCTCCGGAAATCCACGCGTGGCGGTGCTGGCCCACAACGACATCGCCGCGGTGAACGGGTCCCGCGGCGGCGCGCTGCGCGAGTTCCGCTATCAGTTGCCGAACGGATCGACGCGCATCGCCTCGATCACCACGTACGGCAACGCCGGATACGGCGGGTTCGGTTACGTGGTCGCGCATTCCGCCGCCGGGAACTGCATCGGCGACGATTCCCCGCTGGGATTCGCCTTCGCCGGAACGTGGACGCGCGTCTTCGAAGGGCGCCACCACGCCATCTTCCGCTTCCAGCAGAACTACCCGCGCAACTGTCCCGATCAGACGCGCTATCTCCCGGTGACCATCGACTGGATCTTCAGCACCGGCCGCGACAACCCGGTCTACGCGATCACGTACGACGTCGCCGCCGCGGCGGCCGCCGACGTGCTCTACGACGACGCGCGCGCACCGTACGGCGAGCTGAACATCGATGGCGAGGGCTTCACCGACATCGACGGCGTCGCCTGGGGCGACCGCTACAAGTTCACCAGCACCACCACGCCGGTCTCGCTCGACAGTTCGTGGACGTACAACGTCGGCAACACCGTCCCCTATGTGAAGGAGTGGATCGCCGGTCCGCTGAGCGGCACGAACACGAAGGACGCAACGATGGGACTGGTGCAGACGCAGACCATCGATCAGCAGGACGCCGGCGGCGCGCGCGACGTCTTCTGGCACGACATCACGCTGCTGTGGAACAAAACCTCGACCACCATCCCCGGCAACGGCTATCCGGAATGCGCCGGCTACACCATGCCCTGCCAGGACGAGTGGGCCTACCAGGCGAACGCCGACTCGATCGGCCCCGGAGTCAGCAACAACAATTCGCGTCTCACTTGGCGGACGCAGTGGGGCTTCCTCGGCCAGACTCTCTACGACGTGGACGACGGGATCACCGATCCTCTCCCCGGCTATCCGAAGAAGAGCTATTCGGTCTACGTGATCCTCGGCACGCACACGAGTACTCCCGTCGAGGCTCAGCTCACTCAGGTGGAGACGATCCAGAGCCTCGATCCGAGTGCAACGATCGGAAGCGTGGTGCTCAGCGGCCCCGCGGGAGTCAATCGCGCCGCCGATACCGTCACCTACAGCCCGCCCGGGTACAACCACATTTACGGCGCGCTCGCGTTCAGCGCAAGCTCGAACCAGCTCGATGCCAACATCGCCGTCGGCTCCGGCACGCTGAAGAAGCCGATGATCATCGTCAGCAACTACACCGGCGCCGATCCGTCGGTCAGCCTCGGCGGCGCGGCACTGGTCGCCGATGTCGATTACTTCGCCTCACTCCGCGCTTCCGCCAGCGAACTGTGGATCACGCTCAACCGCGACCTCACCGGCGCCAGCAATCACCTGACGATCAATGTGTCGGGAGGTCCCGCGGTACCGACGGGCGTCACCGCCACGGTGAACACCACGACGCGCATCGACGTCACCTGGACGGTGGTCGGCGGCGCGACTTCCTATCAGGTCGATCAGCGCGGGCCGGGGAGCGGATGGACGCAGATCGCCACGCCGGCGACGAACTCGATCTCGGACCTGAGTGTTCTGCCGAACAACGCGTACGCCTATCGCGTGCGAGCCGTGAACGCCTCGGGCGTCTCGTCGAACAGCACGCCCGATCTCGCCGTCACGATGTTCTTCACCGAAGATCCGGTGACCGCAGGCACGACGGTCAAAGCGGTTCATCTCGCACAACTGCGCAGCGCCATCGACGCCGTGCGGATCATGGCCGGGATCGGAGGGGGCGTCTACACCGACGCCGCGGCGGCGGGAACGACCATCAAAGCCGTCCACATCACGGAGATGCGGTCGCAGCTCGATGACGCCCGGCTCGCGCTGCTGCTGTCGACGGGCGGCTACACCAATGCGCCGCTCACGGGCGTGCAGGTGAAGGCGGTGCACTTCCAGGAGTTGCGCAACCGGGTCAAGTGACCTACCGACCTACTTCACCCGATTTCTGATCTCCTGAAAATCGATCGCCTTGATCACGGCGCCGGGAGCGACGGTGTCGGTCCAGCCGCCGCTCGAGAGGCCGAGCGCGGAGC
>DATFUW010000164.1:0-12286 GCA_035260605.1 Thermoanaerobaculia bacterium
TCCAGGGCGTTCAGTTCGGGGCGTGGTCCGCGGTGATGCGTCCGTCGTGGATCTCGACGACGCGGCTGGAGCGGCGGGCGAGGGCGGGGTCGTGCGTGATGATCACCAGCGTGCTTCCCTGCTTCCACATGTCGGTGAAGATCGACATGATGTCGCTGCCGGACGTCGAATCGAGATTTCCGGTCGGCTCGTCGGCCAGAATGATGTCGGGATTCATGGCCAGGGCACGGGCGATGGCCACGCGCTGCATCTGGCCGCCGGACAGCTCCGTCGGTTTGTGGTCGACGCGATCGCCGAGCCCGACGCGCTCCAGGAGCTCCTTGGCGCGCGCATGCCGTTCCGCCGGGCGGACGCCCCCGAAGAGCATCGGGATCTCCACATTTTCCTGCGCCGAGATGTGCGGCAGCAGATTGAAATTCTGAAAGACGAACCCGACGCGGCGGTTGCGGATCTCCGCGAGCTGATCGCGCGTAACGCCGGCGACGCTCTGTCCGCCGAGCTCGTAATCGCCGGAGGTCGGCGTGTCGAGGCAGCCGAGCAGATTCATCAGCGTCGACTTTCCCGATCCGGAAGGGCCGACGATGGCCACCATCTCGCCCTTGTGGATCTCGAGGTCGACGCCTTTGAGCGCCTCGACCTTCACCTTTCCGGTGTCGTAGATCTTGCGGATCTCGGCCATCCTGATGATCGTTCCGTTGCCGTTTCCGTTGCTGCCCATGGAGTCTCCTATTCGTATCGCAGGGTGGCCGCCGGATCGACCGACGCCGCGCGGCGCGCGGGGAAGTAGCCGGCCATCAGCCCGATGATCCCGAGGATCACCGCGGTGATGATGCCGATCGCCGGCGAGAGTGTCGGCCGGCCGAGGAAGGACATCACCTCACTCTTGTCGATCGGAATGAACGCGGTCAGGGCCACGAGCAGATTGGCCACGGTGATTCCCAGCGCGCCGCCGATGAAGGTGTAGGTGATGGCCTCGAGGACGAAGGGCATGATGATCCAGCTCCGGCGCGCGCCCAGCGCCATCTTCACGCCGATCTCGCGGGTCCGCTCCTTGACCACGGCATACATGATGTTGGCCACGCCGACGCCGCCGATGAGGAGGGTGAGCGCGCCGACGATGCCCAGGAAGATCTCGATGCCCAGCAGGATCTTGCGGTTGATCTCTCCGGTCTTGACCATGTCCCAGGTCTGCAGCGCGCGGTCGTCGGTCGGGTCGTAGCCGAACTTCGGCCCGAGGATCTCGTTGAGCTTCTGCAGCTCGCCCTTCATCTGCGCCGGCTTGTAGGTTTCGATCACCAGGTTGTTCAGCCGGTCCCTTCCGAACTGCGCGCGGAAAGTGGTGATGGGGATGACGGCGTGATTCGCGTCGGGGCCGCCGTACACTCCCATCTGCGTCTTCTTCTGCATCACGCCGATCACGACGTAGGGCGCGTTGCTGACCAGCAGCGTCTTTCCGACCGGCGGCTCGTCGCCGAAGATGTCCTTGGCCAGCTCGTTGCCGAGGAAGATCACACGGCGGCGGTTGATCTCGTCATCGGGTCCGAAGAAACGTCCACCCGCCTGCGGGTAGTGTTTGCGGTCCTCGCCATAGACGTAGTTCGTGCCGATGACGCGCCCGTTGACCGTCTTGCGGCCGTAGGTGAGGGCGGTGCGGTACGAGACCACCTCGCCGTGCACGGCCTTGAGTTCCGGCATCCGTTCGCGGATGAAATCGAGGTCGTCGATCCGCGGGCGGATGGGCCGGCCCGGCGGCAGTCCCTTCCAGGCTTTCGTCGTTTCGCCGGGCCACATCACCGCCAGGTTCTCGCCGGTGGAGCGGCGATTCTTGTCCATCTGCAGTCGCAGCCCCTGCCCGAAGGCCAGCAGCAGCAGGATGGCGATCGTCCCCCAGGCGATGGCCGCCACGGTGAGGAACGCGCGCCGTCGCTGCAGACGGGACGACGTCGCAAAGAGATTGAGGATGACGTGCAGGTCGCGTTTCATGGGCGCATCCTGGCCGGGGCTTCACTCGGCATGGTCTGACGGAACCGACTCATAATTTCATTGCCACCACGGGATCGAGTTGCGCCGCTTCGCGCGCCGGAAAGTATCCGGCCACGATCCCGACCGCGCCGAGTGCCGCGGCGGTGAACATCGTGACGAGCGGGGAGACGACCGGATCGCCGATGTACTCACCGAGCCCAAGTTTTGGGAAGACGGCGCAGACGCCGAGCGAGATCGCCAGTCCGATCGCGCCGCCGACGAACGTCACCACCAGTGTCTCCAGCAGAAACTGCGAGAGGATCCAGCGCTGCTTCGCGCCGAGGGCCATCTTGATGCCGATCTCGCGCGTGCGCTCCTCCACCACGACGTTCATGATGTTCGACACACCGATCCCGCCGACGACGAGCGTCAGCACGCCGATCAGTCCGAGAAAGCCGTTGAAGGCCAGCATGAACGTGTCGAAGAAACGGAACTCCTCGGTGGTGTCCCACATGCTCAGCGCTTCCTTGTCCTTCGGATCGAAGCGCAGGCGTTTGGCCAGCTCAATGCGCAGGTTGTCGATCACCGCCGCGGTCTGCGCCGGCGTCTCCGCCTGGAAGACGAAATTGTCGACGTATTTCTCCCCGGTCAGCGCGCGGAACGTCGTCGCCGGGATGGTCATCTTGCCGGCGTCCGGCCCGCTATAATTCGAGTCCTGGTCCTTCTTCACCAGCACGCCGACGATGAGGAATGGCGACTGGTTTACCAGGATCGTCTTGCCGATCGCCGGGCTGTCGCCGAAGATATCCGTCGCCAGCTTGTCGCCGATGAACGCCACCCGTCGCTGCTCGTTCATGTCGATCGGATCCAGGAACCGCCCGCCCGGCTGCGGGATCATGTTCCGCATCCCGCCGAACTCCGGCGCCACGCCGGAGGCGTCGACCGACATCGTCTTCGTCCCGTAGTCGACGCGCATGTTGGTCTCGTACTCCGCGGACAACGCCTTCAGCCCGTCGACGTTCGAGCGGATGGCCGCCAGATCGTCCTCCGTGATGCGCATCTTCCGTCCCTTGCCGAGCCCCTCGTAGGGGATCGACGTGAGTCCTGGCCAGGCGATCACGATCCGATCGCCCAGACCGGCCGCCGACTTCACGAGCTGCTTCTTCAACCCCGTCCCGAACGCCAGCATCAGGCTGATGGCCACGGTCCCCCAGATGATCCCGAAGACCGTCAGGAACGTGCGCAGCTTTTCGTTGCGAAGATCGCGGATGAGCTGTTTGAGAACGTCTTTCAGCGTGATCATGTGCGTGCACGCAGCTACGAGATTTCCTTCGGCGGCTTCTCCACCAGACGGTCGCCCTTCTTCAACCCCGAGGTGACTTCGATGTTCAATCCATCGGAGATGCCGGTCTTGATCTCCACCTTTTTCGGCGCGACGCTCAGGTCGGCGCCGGCCAGCAGCACGGTGGCCTTCTTTCCGCCGTCCTCGAACGTCACCAGCCGCTCTGGAACGACGAGCACGTCCTTCTTCTCGCGGATGATCACGTCGGCGTTGGCCGAGTATCCGGCGCGCAGCGTGATCTTCTGTCCCGGATCGAGTTCCACCTCGACGTCGAACAGCGTCGCCCCCTCCTTCTGCTGCGCCTGCGGCGCGATGCGCGAGACGCGGCCCGTCACGACGTCGCTCGGGAGCGCGCCGACCTTGATCCGTGCCGGCATCCCGACCGCCAGCTTGCCGACGTCGATCTCATCGACTGTACCCTTGAAGATCAGATCGCTCATGTCGGCGATCGTGGCCATCTCCGTCCCAGGCTGATAGGAGGTCAGCGGAACGATCGGATCGCCTTCGTTGACCGAACGCGTCAGCACCGTGCCGGCGGCCGGCGCTCGGATGATCGACTCCGTCCCCGACTCCGTCAGACGCCCTTTGCGCGTCAGATCGCGGTCCTGCTCCGCCTTCGTCAGCGCCACGCGCGCAAGCTCGTACGCCTCCTTCTTGGCGTCGAGGTCCGACTTCGGCATGATTCCCGATCTGCCGAGCTGGACGGCGCGCTGGTAATCGATCTCCGCACGGCGGAACGACGCCTGCGCCGATTCCACGCTGCGGTCGACCTCGGTGACTTCGAGCGGCGTCGGATCGGGACCGATCTCGAACAGCGGATCTCCCGCCTTCACCGTGTCGCCGACTTCGACCAGCGTCCGCCGGACGATGCCGGAAATCTTCGATTTGACCGAGAACTTCTGGCGCGGCTGGATCTGTCCGACGGCCACGGCCTTTTCCACGATCGAACCGGTATCGACGGGGACGATTTTCGTCCCATCGCCCTTCTTCCCGCTGCGGGAGAGCGCATAAACGCCCGCGCTGGCGCCGGCGAGAACGACCAGAAACAGCAGTATTTTCCACAGCTTCCGCATTGAGGTGTTCTCCTGTCCTGCTCTTTACGGGACTTTGGACGATTGGTTTGGGATCTCGTTGGTCAGGGTGCGAATAAACAATCGGTTTGCCGTGGTTTAGTCCTCGGGAACCACTTTTTGCAAGGGCAGCATTGACAAATCCTGAGCTCGATGTATCTTCAAGATTCAGGAAGATTTGTGTGACCCGGGGGCCTCGCCATTCTCACCATTGATCAGCTACCCGACAGCCGCCGCGCGATCCTGATCGCGCTCAAGCAGGAGGGCCCATCGACGATTTCCCACCTCGCCGACGAACTGCAGCTCACCGGAGAAGCGGTCCGCCAGCAGCTCCTGCAACTGCAGCGCGAAGGATGGGTCGAAGCACGCGTGAATCGCTCCCCCGAACGCGGCAGAACGGGACGGCCGGCGACGAGCTACAAGCTCACTGCGGCCGGCGATCACCTCTTCCCGAAGACGTACGACGCGCTCAACGTGGCGGTGCTCGATGCGCTCGTCGGCGAGATGGGGCCCGATGTCATGAAGCGCGTGCTGCGCCGGGTTGCCGACGAGCGCGTGGCCAGCACCGAGTCATCGATTCGCGATCTGCCGCTCGAAAAGCGCGTCGACGTGCTGCGCGGCCTCTACTTCGAGGGTGATCCCTACATGAACATGGAGCCGGTCGAGGACGGGTTCCTTCTCATCGAACGGAACTGCCCGTTCTACAACACAGCGATGCGCCGCCCGGCGCTCTGCAGTGTGTCGGTCGACGCGCTGAGCCGCCTGCTCGGCGTGCGCGTCGAGCGCGAAGAGACGTTCCAGTCTGGCGCCGGTCGTTGCGTCTTCCACGTCTACGCCAACGAGCCGATCGACCCCGAGAAGCACGAGTTCACCCTCGAATCCGAAAAGGTATAGGGCCCATGTAGAGCCGGCTCTCCAGCCGGCTTTTCGTTTCTCGTGGCCGGCTGGAGAGCCGGCCCTACATGATCCGGCTGGAGAGCCGGCCCTACATGATCCGGCTGGAGAGCCGGCCCTACATGATCCACACCGTCTTCACGTTGATGAACTCGCGGATGCCGAAGACGCCGAGCTCGCGTCCGAACCCGGAGTGCTTGACCCCCCCGAAGGGCACGCGCGGGTCGGAGGCCACCATGGCGTTGACGAAGACCTGGCCGGACTCGATGCCTTCGATGAAACGCTGCGCTTCGGCGCGGTCGCGCGTCCAGACCGCGGCGCCGAGGCCGAATGGGGTGTCGTTGGCCAGGGTGATCGCTTCCGCGGCATCGCGAACGCGGAAGACGGCGGCCACAGGCCCGAAGGTCTCCTCGCATGCCGCGGGAGCGTCGTGGGGCACGTTCACCAGCACCGTCGGCGCGTAGAAGTTGCCGCGTTCCCCGAGGCGCTTTCCTCCGGTCAGCAGTTTCGCGCCGGCGGCGATCGAGCGACGCACCTGGTCCTCGATGTCGTTGACGATCTGCGGCATGGCCAGCGGCCCGACATCGGTCGATTCGTCGAGCGGATCACCGACCTTCAGCCGTTTCATCGACTCCGTGAAGCGCTTCTCGAATTCCGCGGCGACCTCCTCGTGCACGATGAAGCGCTTGGCGGCGATGCACGACTGGCCGTTGTTGACGACCCGGGCGCGCACGGCGGTGGCCACGGCGTCATCGAGGTCGGCCGAGGGCATGACCACGAACGGGTCGCTGCCGCCGAGCTCGAGCACGCTCTTCTTGATCTTCTTCGCTGCGGTGCTGGAGACGCTCGCGCCCGCCGGCTCGCTGCCGGTCAGCGTGACCGCCCTGACTCGTTCGTCCTCGACCACGCGCTGGACCTGATCGGCCGTGATCAGCAGCGTCTGAAACTCGGCGCTGTCGAAGCCGGCGTCGCGGAGCACCGCTTCAATGGCCAGCGCCGACTGCGGGACGTTCGAGGCGTGCTTGAGCAGACCGGAGTTGCCGGCCATCAGCGCCGGCGCGGCGAAGCGAAAGACCTGCCAGAAGGGAAAGTTCCACGGCATCACCGCCAGAACCGGCCCGATCGGCTCGTAGCGGATGAACGTCTCCGCAGCCTCGGTCTGCACCGGCTCGTCCGCGAGGAAACGCGCGGCGTGATCGGCGTAGTAACGGCAGACCAGCGCGCATTTCTTCACCTCGGCGACCGCCGCGGTGATCGGCTTGCCCATCTAGATCGTCAGCAGGCGTCCATAGTCCCGCTGCCGCTCTTCGAGCAGATCGGCCGCCCGGCGCATCAGCGGCGCGCGTTCGGCGAACGACCGTCGCCGGTTCTTCGCGAAACCTTCGGCCGATCTTCGAATCTTCTCGTCGATTTCATGATTGCGCAGCGGTTCGAAGCTGCGTAGCGTTTCGCCGCTCGCCGGGTTCACCGTGGCGATCGTCATCTCCAATTCCTTTCATCGTATGATTCGACAGGCGTTTCAACGTCATTTCCAACCTACTTTACAAGGAGGCCGCCATGGGCCGTTCGAAGCAAATCCACTTCACGTTTCTCTTCTTTCTCCTGGCTTTCCTCGCCCCTGCGGTTCTGTATGCACAAAGCAGTACCGGTTCGATCTCCGGCACCGTGTCAGACCAGTCGGGGGCCGCAATTCCCGGCGTGACCGTCACCGCGACGAACATCGCCACCGGGACATCGCGCACCTCCGTGAGCAACGCCACCGGGCATTACGAGGTGCCGCTGCTCCTGCCGGGAACGTACCGGCTGGCCGCGGAACTCTCCGGATTTCAGCCGCTGAAGTTCGACAAACTCGTGGTCAACATCGGAAGCGCCGTCTCGCTCGACATGCGGATGAAGACGGGCGTCGCCGAGACGCTGACCGTCACCGCCGCGGCCCCGGTGGTGGAGACGACGAAGTCGGACGTCAGCGCGGTGGTCAACGAGAAGGCCATCGAGAATCTGCCGGCGAATGGCCGGAACTTCATCGACTTCGTGCTCACGACTCCTGGTGTGGTCCGCGACGTGCGGCTGGGCGACATCAGCTTCGCCGGACAGCGGGGGACGCTGAATTCGCTGGTGGTCGACGGTTCGAACAACGACAACACCTTCTTCGGGCAGGCGCTGGGGCGCACTGGTTCGGGCCGCGCGCCGTACCAGTTCTCCGAGGATGCGGTCAAGGAGTTCCAGGTCGAGTCGGGGACCTATTCGGCGGAATACGGCCGCGCCGGCGGCGCGGTGATCAACGTCGTCACGAAGTCGGGAACGAACGACTTCGACGGCACGGCCTTCGACTTCCTCCGCGACAAGCGATACAACGCCAACGACTACATCAACGTGCTGAACAACCGCGCGAAGGGTCCGTACCACTTCAACCAGTACGGCGCCAGCGTCGGCGGCCCGATCGTCCGCGACAAGCACTTCTTCTTCGCCAACTACGACGCGCAGCGGAACACGCAGCCGAACACCGTCATCCTCGCCGGCGGCCGGACGATCTCCTGCGGCGGCGATCCGGCTTGTGAAGCCGGCCTGGCGAAGCTCCAGCCGCTCGCCGAGTCGTATGGCCGCACGCAGAATCAGGACGTCTACCTCATCAAGACCGATCACGAGTTGCTGTCGAACGATCACCTCTCGCTGCGCTACAACCGCCAGCGTTTCACAGGCGGCAACTTCGAGAACGGCGGCATCACGAACGCCTTGCAGCACACCGGCGCGTCGCTGGTGCGCACCGACACATTCTCCGCCGTGAACTCGACCATCTTCAACAACTCGTTGTTCAACGAGGTCCGGCTCAACTATGTGAAGGACAGCGAGCCGGGACTGGCGAACAGCGCCGATCCGGAAGCGACGATCCTGCAGAACGGCATCACCGTGCTGACGATCGGCCGCAATTTCTTCAGCCCGCGCGAGACCACCATCAAGCGCACACAGGTGGCCGACACCCTTACCTACGTCCTCGGCGACCACAGCCTCAAAGCCGGGTTCGATGTCAGCCACGACAACATCCTCAACTTCTTCCCCGGCAATTTCTCCGGATCGTTCCGCTTCAACAGCCTCGCCGATTTCGCCAACGGCACGCCGGCCAGCTTCACGCAGGCCTTCGCCGGTCCGGGGACGACGGGCGCGACCACGCATCCGAACATCACCGAGACGGCCCTGTTCGTCCAGGACGAGTGGCACGCCATGCCCAACCTCACGCTGAACCTTGGACTGCGTTACGACCGGCAGGGCATCAAGCAGCCCGACGTGCTGAACTCCGATCCGCAACTGCTGGCGGCCGGTCTGGACACGAACAACATCCATCAGGACAACAACAACATCGGCCCGCGCCTCGGCTTCGCCTGGACGCCGGGAGGCGATAACCGCACCGTCGTGCGCGGCGGCTATGGGATCTACTACGGCCGCACGACGGCGATCATGATCGGCACGGCGCATTCGAACAACGGCATCAACGTGCAGACCATCACCTTCACCGGCGACCTGATCCCGCAATATCCGAATCTCTACAGCTCCATTCCCTCCGGGGTCGCGCTTCCGAAGCCGACCATCTTCGTCTTCCAGCCCGGATTCCAGAACCCCCGCGTGCAGCAGGGGAGCCTCGGCGCCGAGCGGGCCCTCAACGACGACCTGGCCGTCGGCGTCACCTACCAATACCTGAAGGGCGAGGATCTGCCGCGCTCGACCGATCTCAATGTCGGGGATCCGACCTCCGTCACGGCCACGATCGCCGGCGGCGGGACGGTGAACTTCAAACGGTACACCGCACGGCCGTTCAGCGACTTCGCGCGCATCATCGCTTTCGAAAGCACGGCCCGGTCGAAATACAACGGGGTGACGTTCGACCTCATGAAGCGCTTTTCGAACAACTGGCAGGCGCGCCTGTCGTACACGTTCGGCTCGGTCAAGGACGACCGGCCGGACGCCACCGCGGTCGTGCCGGGCTCGTTCGACGACGCGAAGTTCGCGTCCGACCCGCAGAATTTCAGCACCGACTACACGTACGGCGACAACGACGTACGGCACCGGATCGTGTTGAGCGGCGTGTGGTCGCTCGACAACTATGCGCACGGGATCCAGAGCCATGCGATGCGCGCACTGGTGGAAGGATGGACGATCAGCGGGATTGCCAGCTACCAGAGCGGGCAGCCGTATTCGGCGCTGGTGAGCGCCGATCTGAACAATGACGGGAACACACGGAACGATCTCGCTCCGGGCACGCGGAGGAATCAGTTCCGGTATCCGGCGCAATTCTCGGTCGATCCGCGCATCACCCGCGACATTCCGGTGGGAGGGACGGCGCATGTGCAGTTGATCGCCGAGGCCTTCAATCTGTTCAACAGCCACAACGTGAACGGCGTGCAGCAGACGTACTACAGTTGGAACGCGGGGACGAGCACGCTGACGCGAAATGCCAGCTTCGGCACACCGACGTCGAGCTACGGTCCGCGGATCGTGCAGCTCGCGGCCAAAGTGATTTTCTGAGTTCCGGCAGTGGGGGGAGGGCGGCCGAGCCCGCCTTCCCCCCTTGACAGCGGCGGTTTGTAAATATACGTTTATTTACAAATGGGCCGCCCGCCGCGCATCACCCGCCTGCAACTCCTGGAATGCGCCCGCGACGTCTTCGCCGCCAAAGGCTTCGAGGCCACTACCCTGGCCGACATCGCCCGCGAGCTCGGCGTCACCCCGGCCGCCGTCCTCCGGCACGTCCCCTCCAAGCAGGCCCTCTTCAACGAGGCCATGCGCCCCACCATGGCCCTCCCGCAGTGCATCCTCGATCTCCGCTCCACCGACGCTGGCTCCGATCCGCGCGTTGTCCTCCGCAGGGTGGCCGAGGGATGGGTCCCCTTCGCCCAGACCACCATCGCGCAGAACATCGCCGTGCAGCTCCACGCCCGCTCCCGTTCCACGTTCACGCTCCCCTTCGACGCCGGCGCCGAAGACAGCCCGCCGCGCCGGGGGCTGCGCATCATCACCGACTATTTCCGGCGCGCTTCCAAAGCCGGGGTGATCCGCGTCGACGACCCGCGCGCCGCCGCCCTGCTGTTCATGTCCTCGCTCGTCGGCTACGTCTTCATCCATCAGATCGTCCGGGCGGTGCCGCGCCCATATCCGCTGCCCGACTACATCGACGCGCTGCTCGACCTCTGGACCGGGGGCGCGATCACCGGAGGGACTCGTGCACGCACGAAGCGCGTTGTTCGCACTGCTCGTGGCGCTGATCGCCGTTGAGGGGGCTTCGCAACCGGCATCGCTCGCGCCACACGCCGGGCTCACGATGCTGCGGGCGATCGACGCGGCCCTGAGCGCCGACCCCGCTCTCGCCGCGGCGCGCGCCGATTTCTCCGCCGCTCACGCCGTTGTCGGCCAGGCACAATCGGCGCTGCGTCCGCACCTCGACCTCTCCAGCTCGCTGCTCGAATACGAGAAGCCGATGGTCGTGACGCCGATCCACGGCTTCACTCCGGGCGAGCTTCCGGAGTTCGACCGCACGCTCCTGCAGTCGAGTCTGGCCGCGACGTTCCTGCTGTGGGACGGCGGCGCCAGCCGCGCGCGCGTGCGCCAGGCCCAGGCTGGCGAGTCGGTGGCGTCGGCCTCGGTCGACGCGGCGGTCCGCACTGTGGCGGCACAGACCGCGGAGCTCTATCTCACGGTGCTCTCGCAATCCGCCGCACTCGAGGCGCACGACCTGCGAATCACCGCATTGAACTCCGAGCTGGCGCGCGTGCAGCAGTTGCGGGCAGTCGGCCGCGCCGCCGACGTGGAAGTCCTGCGTGTGCAGGCCGCGCTCGCGGCCGCCGAGGCCGACCGCACCGCGACGGCCGCGAGCCTCGACGTTGCCGAACGCGAGCTCGCACGCATCACTGGGCTTGCGGTGGAGCAGACGCGTGCTGCGGAGCTGGCGAAGACGCCGCTGGACACGAGCGCCATCGGCGAAAGGGAGGCGCTCGATCGCATGGCCGTGGAGTCGAATCCCAACGTGCGGCAGGCGCGCGAGCGGATTGCGGCACAGAACGCTGCGATCGCCTTCGCCCGTGCGGGCAATCTCCCACGCCTGCAGGCCGCCGGATCGCTGCTGCAGTTCGGCAGCGGTGCCGGTACGTTCGCCACTGAATGGAACGGAGGCTTGATGCTCCGCTGGTCGCCGCTCGACGGCGGCGCGACGCGCGCGCGGATCGCCGAGGCGAAGGCGCAGGCCTTGAAGGCCGAAGAGGAGCTGAAGCTCTCCGAACGGAACGTCCGCGACGCGATCGACCGCGCCATCGCCGATTTCGAACAGGCGCGCGCCTCCGTGTCCAGCCTCGAGACCGCCGTCGCGCGGTTTCAGGAAGTGGTGCGCATCGAAAAGCTGCGCCTGCAGGAGGGTGCCGGCACGCAGACCGACTACCTGCGCGCCGAAGCGGACCTCATGCAGGCGCGTGCCGGACTCGCCGCGGCGCGCTACCGCTCGATGACCGCCATGGTCGAAATCGCACGCCTGACCGGACAACTCGACGCGTCCTGGATCTCGCAGAAACTCAGGAGTGAAGGATGAACAGAAAGAGACTCCTCCCCGTCGCCGTCGTGCTCATCGCCGCCGCAGCGATCGCCGTGTGGCTCTGGAGACGTCACCTGACGCCTCCGCCGTCGAACCTCACCGCATCAGGAACGGTCGAAGCGACGGAGTCGCGGCTCGGGTTCCAGTATCCCGGGCGCATCGCTTCGATCGCCGTCCGCGAAGGAGAAGCGGTGAGGGTGGGCGAGGTGCTGGCGCGGCTCGACCGCGACGAGCTCGACGCGCGCCACCGGCAGGCGATGGCCCAGCTCGAAGCGGCGGAGTCGATCCTCCGGGAGATGGAAAACGGATCGCAGCGCGAGGAGATCGCGCAGGCCGCGGCGGCGCTGCAGGCGGCGAACGAACGGCTCGCGGACACCAAACGCGACCTCGACCGAAGCCGCACGCTCTATCACGGCGGGGCCATCAGCGAGGAGGCCTACCAGAAGG
>DATFUW010000165.1:0-3494 GCA_035260605.1 Thermoanaerobaculia bacterium
GATCCGGCGCATCAGGGCGACACCGTCCATGAACCAGTCGAGACGCACGCGTTCGTCGATTCCGTGGATACCAAGGCTTTGAAAATAATCGACGGGGAACGGCCACATGCCGTAAGCGGTGATGCCATGCACCCTGAGGAACCGCGAGTCGTTGCCGAACGCCGCCAGGATCTCGATTCCCACCGGGACGTTCCCGTATTCGCGTCCGACTTCGCGCGCGATGAGGTGAAAGAACGGAGTGTCGGGAGAACTGAGGGGCGCCGGACCGTTCTTCTCCAGGACTTGCTCGATCGAAGCGCCCTCGGTGGCGACTTCGGAGCGCAGCCAGGCGATGCGCGCGTCGGGATTCTCGTCCGGGAGGCTGTAGAGATTCACGTCCATCGTCGCACCGCGCGCGTCGCTGTCGATCTTTCCTGCCCAGACGACGTTCTGGGTGAGTTCCTTGTAGCCACGGGAAAGGAGCCAGAATTTTCCTTCGCGGATCGTGGCAGGCAGGTTCTCGAGGACTTCCTTCTGTTCGATCCGCTGTGGCGCGATCTGGTGCAGGAAGGCGCGCACCTCCGGGAGGACACGCTCCGGATCGGGAGGCGTCAGATAGGGCTCGAGTGCGATCCGGACCTGCTGCATCCGCGCGCGTGACGGCGCGCGGAGCCGGAGGCGGACGCTCATCTTCGTTCCGACCTCGACCCCGAAGTACGCGAGCCGCTCGGCGCGAGTCTCGGTGACGCCGCCCTCATTCAGCGCATACCGCACGCCCTGGAAGATGTCGGGGCGATGCGCGAACAGCCATTGCGTGCCGAGGGTGCCTCCGTGTTCTTCGTCGGCCACGGCGAGGAAGACGAGGTCCCGCTCCGGCGGACGGCCGGCATGTGCCGCGGAGATGAAGGCTTCGAGTTCGCACAGTCCGATCGATTTCATGTCGAGCGCGCCGCGTCCCCAGAGCTGGTTCAGGGCGATGTCGCCCGCGAACGGCGGATGCGTCCATCCCTTCGGCGGCGCCGGCATGACGTCGATGTGATTGAGCAGCAGCAGCCCTTCGCCGCTACGCCGGCCCTTCAGGCGCGCGTAGACGTTTGCCCGTCCCGGTCCCGACGCGATCACCTCGGCCTGTACGCCGTTGCGTTCGAGCAGCGCGGCGAGAAAGCGGGCTCCCTCCGACTCGTGCCCTGCCGTCGTGTCGATGCGGACGTACTGCTGGAGGAGCTTGATTTCCGGCGTGACCTTCACCGGTCTCGGAATGTAGAGGTTCGATTGGATGTCCGCTTCGGTCCGCCTGTTGTACCACCACAGCGCAGCCAGCGCGACGGCCGCGAGGAGCACGGCCGCGGCAAGGAGAATTCGGAAGCGGCTCATTCCGGCCTCGCCGGTTCCGTGTGCGTGCCGGTGTCGTCGGAGACGACGTGCACCGGTTCTTCGTACGGTTCGATCATGGAGCGAGACTCGCGGGTTCGATGGAACACCGCCGCGGCCAGCAGAACGATGATCATGGTCACCGAAATCCACAGGCCGATGACCACCAGGTCGTTTCGGTACTGCATCACCACCCGGTGCCTGCCGGGAGTGACGACGATCCCCTGGTAGCCAATGTTCGTGACGATGGCCGGCACCGGCTTGCCGTCGACTGTGATGCGCCAGTACTTGTGTGGCGTGACGCTCATGACCAGGAACCCCTGCCCGAAGCTCTCGATGTCGATCGTGGCGCGGTTCGCCGACTCCTCGACGTGGCGCACGACGCCGCGCGCCGGAACGAAGCTCGGACGGGTGACGAACGCGACCGCGCGGCTGAAGTTTTCCGTGCTCAGCTTGTGCGCGAAGTCGTCGCGGTCGCGAATGGTGACGATCTGGTCGGCGAAGTAATAGCGAGGCCAGTGTTCGGTCTCGATGAACTGGATCGGCTGCATCTCCTTGAGGCGCCCGTGAACGCGGTTCTTCTCCAGATCGAAGGGGCGGAAGGCCGCGCGGTACCAGGCGTTCGACATGGCCATGAACGGCTGCCACCAGTCGAGCCGGCCCGATCGTTTGACGTCCCAAACCGAGTCTTCAAAGTCGATCGTGGGGAGGAGGGCCGTCTTGTCGTAGTCGCGTTCGATCACCGTCTGCAGCCCGGCGCTCGCCGGAGTCATCGGAAAGATCCCGTTGCGGACCATCCAATAGACGGCATCGCCGGTGGAGAAGTACTTGCGGGCGACCTCCTCGTTGCCGTACCAGTCTGCCTCGTGGAAGATGCGGAAGTCGCCGCGATTCTTCGGAAACGTCGAGGCCACGGGCGGAGGATCGAAGAAGGCGTGTGGCATCCGCGGGTTCAGTTCGGCGGTGACCCAGGCGAGATCTCCGGCGATCAGCAGCGCGGCGACGATGATCCAGGTGCGGTGCCATTTCCATCGCACGCTGTAGAGGAGGAAGACGGCGAGCGCCGCGCGAGCCGCGGCCATGATCCAGTCGTTGCGCGAGAGCATGACCATGCGCGCGGCGACGGCGCCGCGTTCCAGCCCCCAGACGTGCATGAAGATCCGCCGGTACATGTCGGTGAAGCCGAGGCCGGCGAAAACCGCGGCCACGACGCCGGTGGCGATCGCGAACCCGGCAGCACCATCCCGCACCCCGTCGTCGCCGGCGAGGATGCGGTCGAACATCTGCGATGCGAAGACGATGAGGGCGAAGATCCCCATCAGCGCGAACTTCTCCGGATAGCGGATCGACGTGGCGATGCCGGCGCGGTACAGGAGCTTGAGCAGCGGCGTGTGCCCGCCGAGGGCCAGCACCGAGGAGATCACGCAGATCAGCAGGACCAGCCGCCCGCCGCGCGCCCGGACGAAAGCTCCGCCGACCGCGAGCGCCACCAGCAGCAGCCCGCAGTAGACGGAAAAGAGGAACGGCGAGCCCATGCCGGGGTAGAGTCCGCCGCCCCAGTACCACATCACCTGATGGATGGAGATGTGCCCCAGGATGTTCGGATAGATCAGTTCCGCGAACTTCGCCCAGGGCATGCTCCAGGCGCTGACCAGGCCCCAGTCGAACGGGCGGGAGCGCGCAGAGTCGTGCACGTGATCGAGCGCAGGGAGGATCTGCGCCAGCCCGACCGCCAGTCCGGCGGCCGATATCAGGGCCACGGAAACGACCGCGCCGATCGATTTTCCGATCCGCGCCGCGGCATACCATCCGCGATAGAGCGCATAGAGCCCGATCAGCAGCCCGGTCTGCAGAATGGTGGTTGGCTCTCCCGCCAGGAACTGCAGGCCGAGAAAGAGGGAGGCCAGGGCAAAGTCGCGGAGCTGTTTCTGCAGCAGGAAGCGCCGTACGTACAGACAGGTCAGCGGAATCCAGGCGGCGCAGAAGAGGATCGGCAGCAGGTTGACTTCGGAGAGATAGAGTCCGCCGATGCCGAACGAGACGGCACCGTACCACGCCGCGACGGGGCGCAGTTCCATCGAGCGTAACAGCGTGTACATGCCGAGCAGCCCGATGTAGATGTGGATGAGGATCAGCAGGCGGAA
>DATFUW010000166.1:0-2667 GCA_035260605.1 Thermoanaerobaculia bacterium
TAGCCACGTATGGCGGACCGTAGAGCGTGGCGATCGGCGTCTCGTTCAGAAACAATTGCAGCGCTCCGAGCTTCTTCCCCTCGGGGACCTTCACGCCCATCTCCACGCGTGTCGGACCGTGGACGTTCAGCGCCACGCGCGGCGAGACGATGCGCACCCGGAACGGCTCGTTTCCGCTGTTGACCACGATCTCGTCGCCGGTGATCGGCTGGTCCTTGGCGTCGAGGCCGATGGCCCGGATGCGGTGCAGCCGCGGCACGTCGCCGAAGTCGAGGTCGAGCGTGTACGGCGGCTGGTTCTTGGTCATCACCTTGCGCCCGTCGAGGTAGAACTCGACCGCCTTGATGTCCGGGCCGAAGGCGATGGTCTCGATGTGCTGCAGGCCGACGAGCAGATCGTCGGACAGCGGCACGATCCGCAGGCGCGTGCGGTTCGATTCGATGTCGTCCTTGATCAGGCCGAGGGCCTTGGAAGCCGCCTCCTTCGCCGCCTTCTCCGCGGGGGAGTCCTGCAACTCGGGCACCGTGATCGGTTTCTCCAAGATGGCCTCGGCGCCGGAGTTCGAATCGGAGATCTTCAGGCGCGCCTGGTAGTCGGCCGGGCGCAGGAAGCGATCCACCACCGCGGCGATCTTCTCGTCCTTGATGTCGCCGGGATAGTCGAAGCGGTAGCGGTAGTTCTCGAACAGCTCGCCGTCCTTCAGGATCTCGCCGACGACGTCCAGACTGTAGGTCTTCGTCCCGCCGACGTCCTTCACCGTCAGCTCGGACTTCGGCACCATAAGCGTCATCTCCGCGTCCGTGCGGCTCCCCTGTTTCGCCGGGAAGCGGATGGAGAAGTCGGCGTCGAGCTTCGGCGCGTTCGGATCGGAGAGGACCACCGAGCGGAGGATCTTGTGCACGTCCTCTTCGTTGACCGGCGGCGGATCGAAGACCTTCATCAGGTCCGTCTTGTTCATCTGCGACTGATAGATCGCCTTGAGAATCTCGTCGCCGTCCTTGCACTGGTACTCCAGATTCGTCATGGTCGTGCCCGGACTGGCCGGACCGAAGACGTACCCCACGGCGCGCGTCCCGGTGATGTCGGTGCCGATCACATCCTCCGACACGAGTTCCTTCAGCGCGTCCGGATCGGTCGCTCCCACCCCGTACGGAACCCAGAGGCGGTAGTCGAAGCCCATCCGGGGCGAGTAGAAGAGGAAGC
Organism: Thermoanaerobaculia bacterium; assembly: GCA_035260605.1. Classification (GTDB taxonomy): domain Bacteria; phylum Acidobacteriota; class Thermoanaerobaculia; order Gp7-AA8; family Gp7-AA8; genus Gp7-AA10. Next base: position 1,204 of record DATFUW010000166.1, read on the forward strand.
GGATGTCGTGACCCATCCCCGGGATGTACGCGTACTTCCAGACCTGCAGCGGAACGAGGAGGCGGCAGTCGGAATCGATCATCACGTCCGGCCTGCCGTGGATCAGATAGACCCGCGAGCGGTCCCAGGAGACGTTTTTGAACTCCTCCTTCGCCGTCTCCAGCCGGCCATAGTACTGGTCGTGAAACGTGTGGTTCGTGGTTCCCTGCGCTGCATCGCGCCGCCGCCAGAAGTCGTCGATGTAAATGTCGCGCTGGGGGTCGGTTTCCAGCAGAAGGAAGGTGTCGAGCTCAAAGGGCTGCATGAGCGGCTCGACGTCCTCGAGGAATTGCCGGTACTTGTCGGAGAGTTTCCGGATCCGCTCCTTCCGCTCCCGCCGGGACAGCTTGCGGACCCCGGGCGCCTGCTGCGGCGCTTTCTGATCGGCAGAATTGTTCGACTGCGCGAGAATGTTGGGGGGAACGACGAGAACGAAGGCCAGGGCAACGGCGACAGCAGTCCTTTTCATGGTTTTCCTGTGAGCGACCTCATCGATGCGTATCTATCTCGATAACAACGCCACCACGCCGATCCATCCGGCCGTGCTGGAGGCCCTGCAGGGAGCGTTGCGAGACGTCTACGGTAACGCTTCCAGCATTCATAAAGAAGGCCAGACAGCCCGCCGCGGGATCGAGAACGCCCGCGAGGCGGTGGCTCGCCTCATCGGCGCCACCCCGAGGGAGATCGTCTTTACCAGCGGTGGCACCGAGTCTAACAACGCGGCCATCTTTGGCGCCGTCCCCCAGTCCGGTCGTCATCACATTGTGACAACGGCGATCGAGCACCCTTCCGTCCTCGAGCCGGTCGAGGAGCTCAAGCGCCGCGGCAACGAAGTGACCGTCGTGTCTCCGGCCCGCGACGGCCGGATCTCCGCCGACGCGGTCCTGGCCGCCGTTCGCCCCGACACCCGGCTGGTCGCCGTCATGCTGGCGAACAACGAGACCGGCGTGATCCAGCCGGTTGCGGAGATCGCCGCTGGCTGCCGCCAGCGCGGCATCCATGTCCATTGCGACGCCGTGCAGGCAGCGGGCAAGATCGAGGTCGACGTGAACGGCCTCGGCGTCGACACGCTCTCCCTTTCCGCGCATAAGCTCCATGCCCCCAAAGGGATCGGCGCGCTGTTCGCGCGCCATGGGCTGTCGCTCGACCGCTTCATGCTCGGAGGTTCGCAGGAGCGCCGGCGCCGCGCCGGGACCGAGAACGTCCCGCTGGCGATTGCCTTCGGCGTCGCCGCGGAGAAAGCCGCCGACGGAGCGTTTCACGGGCCGCTGGCCATCCTGCGCGACTCGCTCGAGCGGCGGCTTCTCGACGCCGGCATCGGGGCCGCGGTCAACGGGGCCGGCGTTCCGCGGCTCCCCAACACGAGCAACGTCACATTCCGCGGTGCGGACGCCGAGGGGATCGTCATCGGGCTCGATCTGCAGG
>DATFUW010000167.1:0-5051 GCA_035260605.1 Thermoanaerobaculia bacterium
CGGCCTGTCGCACCACATCGCAAATGCGGCGGCGGAGGCACGGTCACCGGCGGCGGTCCTCCCCGATCAATTGATGGCGCGGGAGATGGTCGGGTGCGCCACGGCCCGGTGCCAGCTCGCGCTGCGGTTGCGCTACTGGGAGGGGTTCAGCATTCCGGAGATCGCCGAGGAGCTCGACACGTCGGCGCGGTACGCCCAGAAACTCGTGAACCGCTGCGAACGGCAGGCTCGCGACCGATATGCGGCGAAGGAGAAGCGGTGAAGACCATCGATCCCGGCGACGAGTTCCTGGCAGTGGTCTCGCGGATCGAGGCCGAGCGCACCGATGCGCGGCCGCTGATCGAAGACCTCCGCCGGTCTGGCGAGCTGTTGTGGGAGCGCGAGCTGCCCGAATCGTGGCGGACGGCCGGCTTCGCCATGGAACTGCTCACCAGCGCATCCGATGTCCTCGAGGAGGACCCGCGGAAGAGCCTCGTCCTGGCGCAACTGGCGCTGACGGTGGTCACGTCGATCCCCGAGGGGACGTACGCCCGCCCGCTGCAGGCGCAGCTCGCGGGATCCGCCTGGAAGGAAATCGGAACGTCGCACCGCTACCGCAGCCGCTACGACGCCGCGCTTCGGGCATACGATGCCGCGCAACGCTGCTTCGAGAGCGAGGCGTCGCTGTCGCACGATGTGGCGATCCTCGATCTGAACCGCGCCATCGTGCTTTCGGACTGGGGACGCAACGAGGAGGCGGGGACGCTGCTCGAGTCCGCCGTGCCGATATTGCGGGAGTTCGATGACCGCCGCCGCGTGGTGCAGGCGCAGGTGATTGCCGGCAATATCCGGCAGCGGCAGGGACGATTCGCCGAAGCGCGCTCCATCTACGAATCAGCGCTGCGCGATCTCGATCCCGACGACCTCCACACCGGCGCCGTCCTGCACCTCAATCTCGGACGGGCGGAGACGGAGATCGGCGACTTCCATGCCGCCGCGCTCCATCTGCAGCGGGCGCGCGCCGTCTTTTCGGAGCTTTCCATGCCTGCGGAAGTGGCGCGCACCCAATGGGCGCTGGCGTCGGCGCTGATGCGCGCCGGCGACTTCGACCGCGCCGTGCCCATCCTCCAGCGGACCCGTGCCGACTTCCTCGACCGCTCGATGCCGGAGGAGGCCGGTCTGGCCGGACTCGATCTGGTCGAAACGATGATCGCCACGTCGCATCCGGCGGAGGCCCGCTCGCTCACCGAGCGCATCCTCGAGGAGTTCCGCTCCGCTGAGTTGAACGCGCGCGCCATCACCGCCCTTGCCTATCTGCGTGATCTTCTCCCCTCGGCGCGACAGTCGGGGCTGGCGGTCCGCCACGTCCGAAACTACATCGAGCAGCTTCGGCACGAGCCGAGCCGCGTCTTCATTCCCCTCCCCGAATAGCTTCCATTAGTCCACCCCAAAAAGATTTTTCGCGCTGACAGGGTAGTGGTTTCTCCCGCCCAGTCACTCATTGCCCGGAAACCACGGGGCGCCCCTCCGACCAACCGCACCGGCGTGTCGCCGGCGCAAGCAAGGAGGAACCATGCGCCGCCTTTTCGTCACGATTCTGATGAGCAGTCTGCTCGTTTCTACGACCCCGTTGCTGCGTGGTGAGGACCCGATCCGCCACTGGGATCCGATCCGCATCATCCGCAAGATCGTGCATCACCTCTTCCCCTCACCGACTGACGGAGGAGACGGACTCGGCAACCCGAAACCATAGCGAGGTTTTCTTCCCGAGCCGGCGTGTCGCGCGCGCACGCCGGCTCACACCGTATGAAGACCGCGACGTTCCTCTGCCCCTTCTGCGGCAGCACGGTGGCGATCGATCTCGCCACATGGGAACTCGTGCATGCGCAAATCCTGCTGCATTTCAGCCACTGCTCTCCTCCCGACCTTCTCCGCGACACTGCGGTGGTGATGGAGGCGGCGGCGCGGATCGCCGACGCGCTCGTCAACGAGGAAGGGTGAAGGCCACGCGGAAGCCGTAGTCGGCGTAGCGGAACGCGGGGGGGATGCTGGAGCGCGCGGCGCAGCGGCTTACGCGGATCTGATGGCGCCACGATCCGCCGCGCGACGAACGCCGCGTCCCCTGCGGCGGGCCCGCCGGGTCCTCGGCCGGCGACCTCTGGTAGGCATCGGCCGCGTACCAGTCGCTGCACCACTCATGCACGTTCTCGCACATGCCGCGGAGGCAAAACGCGTTCGGCGTACTGCGACCCACCGGTTCGGGCCGGTCGATCCAGCGCGACGCGTAGCCGGGGAGGCTCTGCGGCGAATCGTCGCCCCAGGGATAGAGCGCTCCTTCCACTCCGCCGCGAGCGGCGCATTCCCACTCCGCTTCGGTCGGCAGGCGGGTGGGACGGCCGCTTCGATGCGCGAGCCACTCGCAGTACGCGACCGCATCGAACCAGGAGACGGAGACGACCGGCTGATCATGATCGCCGAACCGCGGATCGCTCCACGTCGGCGGCGCCGCGGCCCCCGTGGCCTCGAGAAAGCGCGCGTACTCCGCGTTGGTCACCGGATGCCGAGCCAGGGCGAACGCTCCGACGCGCACGCGATGCGCGGGCCGCTCGTCGTCGGCGCCGCGGTCGCAACCCATGAGAAACGAAGACGCCGCGATGACGATCGGCGCGTCCGCCGGATCCGTGGCCTCAGCGACCTTCGGCAGTCGGACCGGAGCTGTCATGGGGACTCCTTTCGCGCTGGGTCTGCGGACATCGTAAGTCCGAGCGGCGCGCCGAGGAACGCATAAGCGAGAATAAGTCCCGCGAGCGCGAGTCCGATGAAGACCGCGGCGACGAGGATCACACGTCCGGCCGGGATGCCATTGCCCTCGGTCGCTTCGCCGAGAAAGAAGAAGCCGCCGATGGCCATGCCCAGGAGTGCGACGACGGTCCAGCGCATTGCCGGGCGCGGCGCCGCCTGGCCGATGGGGGTCGCGCCGGGCGCGAAGGAGATCACGAGAAATCGCAGCGGCGCAAGGAGCACGATGTCGCCGAACACGATCGTCAGCAGGTGCGTGGCCAGACTGGCGGTCCAACGCTCGGGAGCGATCGCCAGCAGCACGAGGCAGACCAGCGACACAAGCGCCGCCGTTCTCCCGGAGCCGGGACCGCCGTCACGCGAGCCGCGCAGACGCAGCAGCAGTGCCGAAGGCGGCGATGGCCAGCGCCGCGAGAAGGGCGATCAGCTCGGACCGCGACGGCGCTGCGGTCCACGCAAAAGGATGTCGGGCCATGGCCACTGCGTCGGCGGCGAGCGTGATCCAGACGATGAAGGCGATCGTCGCGTTAGTCCGGACGAGGGATCCCCGCTGCGCCGCTGTCGCCCGGTGGCGATCAGGGCGAAAGGCGCGCACGAGAGCCGCAACCGCGGCGAGGGCAGCGACGATCACGCCGAGGGAGCCGACGGCGTCGTAGGGATCGACTCCGAAGGGGATGACGTCGCGCAACGCGGGATCGTGTTTGGCGAACATGAACGCGCAGTAGAAGCAGACGGCGATGGCGAAGGCGAGGAGGGAGTCGTGTTTCAGGCGACGCGGCACCGCTTTACTTTATAGCATTATGTACTTGTAACTGCCGAGTAGCGAACCCGCGCCTCGCGCGTCAGACCAGCGAGATGTCCTTGTTCGTGTAGTCCTTCAACGTCGCCGTTGCGGCCAGGCTGATAACCGCGCACCCGAGAATGTAGAGCGAGATGGCCATGCCGCTGTGGTAGGTCCCGAACAGCCACGCGGCGATCAGGGGCGCCGGCCCGCCGGCGAACACCGATGCCAGTTGATAGCCGAGCGATGCGCCGCTGTAGCGCAGACGGCCGGTGAACGACTCGGCGATCAGCGCCGCCTGCGGCCCGTACATGATGTCGTGCGGGACGAGCGAGAGGACGATGCCGAGAAAAACGAGCGCCGGAATCCGCGTGTTCAGCAGCCCGAAATAGACGAAGCCGTACACGCCGGTCACCGCGGCGCCGAAGAGGTAGATCCGTTTCCGTCCGAAGCGGTCGGACAGATGTCCGAAGAGCGGGATGGTGACGAACGACAGCACCGATCCGGTGAGGACTGCCGCGATCAGGAAATCGTGGCCGAAGTGCAGCGTCCCCGTGCCGTAGGCGAAGACGAAGGCCGTGAAGATGTAGAACGGCGCCATCTCGGCCATCCGGCAGAGCGCCGTGAGCATGATCTCCCGCGGCTGCCGGCGAATCACCTCCACCACCGGCGCCTTCTCGATCCGCTGCTCCTCGATCAAGCGCGCGAACACCGGCGTCTCCAGAATGCCCAGCCGGATGTACAGCCCGATCGCCACGAGCACGATGCTGAGCAGGAACGGGACGCGCCACCCCCAGGTGAGGAAAGCGTCGCCGGAGATGCCGCTGAATGCCAGCACGGCGAGATTTGCCAGAAAGAGTCCGACGAGGACACCGAACTGCGGCCACGAAGCGATGAAGCCGCGATGCTGGTTCGATTGCGCCCACTCCATCGACAGCAGCACCGAGCCGCCCCACTCGCCGCCGACGCCGATTCCCTGAATGAAGCGCAGCAGCGTCAGGATGACCGCGCCCCACATGCCGATCTGTGCGTACGTCGGCACGGCCGCGACCAGCGCCGTGGCGATGCCCATCGTTAGCAGCGTGGCGATGAGCGCCGACTTACGGCCGAGGCGGTCGCCGTAGTGACCGAAAATCGCCGCGCCGATGGGGCGGGCGAAGAAGCCCACTGCATAGACGCCGAAGGCCTCGAGCGTCCCGGTCAGCGGGCTGGCACGCGGGAAGTACAGCCGGGCGAAGATCAGTCCCGTGACGACGCTGTAGAGGAAGAAGTCGTACCATTCGATCGTCGTCCCGATCGTGCTGGCGATGACCGCGCGCCGCAGCTGCCGGCGGTGATCGTCCTCGGCCATGCCGGGAAGTGTAACGGCAGAGCGCGGTTCGCGGACGAGAACCTAACTCCCGCAGCCGCATCGGCGTCCAACCCTCCCGGGGAACACCTCGAAATGACACGGACATGGATTCTCGCCGCCTTCGCGCTGACGCTCGCCGTC
>DATFUW010000168.1:0-7253 GCA_035260605.1 Thermoanaerobaculia bacterium
GTCGTCTGACGCGCATCACATCATTACTCCGTCGAAAGGCGGGCCGCAGCTCGCCATGCGCGAGGCAATGCAGGAAATGCAGGCCACCGACGTGACCACGTGGGACATGCACGCCACCGCCACTCCCGGCGACGCCACGGAGATCGCGCACTCGCTCGAGCTGCTCCATCCCGACGTGATCTTTACCGCGCGCAAAGGAACGTTCGGTCACGGGATGTCGGTCGGCGGCGGATGGGAGCTGACCGCGCAGCACCTCGGAATGGTCCGCGGCCGGCTCTATCCCGTTCCACTCACCGAGGGGGAGTTGCACGCCGACGTGAAACTGCATTCGCCGAAATTCGTACAGGCCGACGGATGCGAAGTGCCGCGCGGCTACACCGGAAAGCTCAGCATGGGCGTCGGCGGAATCAATTCCTGCGTCATCAGCCGGCCATGGGACGAGGAGTACGTCGAGCAGCATCTGCGGGTGCGGGCCGCGGGTTGAGCGGTCTGTTGGAATGACAGCGCAGTCGTCTGCCATGGCCCGCCGCTTTCTCCGTCCGCTTCTTCTCTTCCTCCTCTTCGTCGTGGTGTCGCAGCTCCTCGAAGCTCTCCTCGACTGGGTCTTCCTGATGAAGCTGCAGGTCATCGACGTGCGCGACGCGAGCTGGCGGCCGTCGCTCTTCATCTGGGCCGAGGGGATCACCACGGTCGCGGCGCTGGCGGCCGCAGGACTCGTGGCAATCGCCGGCCGGCGCAGTTTCGCCTCGCTCGGGTTCGCCGCCACGAGAGCGGGGCGACGACTCTGCATCGGATCGCTGTTCGGGCTCGGCGCCGTCGCGCTGCTCGTCGGCGCCATCGCGGCGCTCGGCGGATACTCCCCCGGCCATCTGATGATGACCGGACCGCGGCTCGCCGGAACCGCCATCGCCTGGCTCGTGGCCATGTTCGGGATCGGACTCGCCGAGGAGACGACCTTCCGCGGCGCCGGCCTGATCACCCTCGGCGAGGCGATCGGCTTCTGGCCGGCGGCGATCGTCATCTCCGCCATCTTCGCGGCGCTGCATTATTTCGGGAAGGGGCCGATCGAAAACCTGGCGGACGCGCTCAGCGTGGGGCTGCTTGGCCTGTTCATGAGCTTCACCGTGCTGCGGACCGGATCCATCTGGTTCGCCGTCGGGTTCCACGCCCTCTTCGACGATGCGGCGCTCTACATCTTCGGGGCACCGAACAGCGGGAACCATCAGGGACAGCCGATCGCCACGCGGCTGCTGAGCGGCGGATTCCACGGACCCCAATGGCTCACCGGAGGTCCACTGGGTGTAGAGGCGAGCTGGCTCGTCTTCCCGGTCATCGCCTTGCTCTTCGTTGTTTTTCATCTGTTGCATCGCCGCGCCGAAGCGCCGGGATACAATCCGCCCGTTCCGGTTCAATCGAAAAGAGGAGGAGTTGTATGAGGCTCAAAGTATGGGTCGGCGTCTGCGTGATCCTCGTCTCGTCGACGGCGATCGCTCAGGAACAGCGGAAGATGTCGCACGAAGGGCAGATGGCCATGGAGGCCATGATGAAAGCCGCCACGCCCGGCGACGCGCACAAGAAACTCGCACCGATGGCCGGCACCTTCGACGTCACGGTCAAGATGTGGCCCGCGCCCGGAGCGCCCGCGTCCGAATCGCACGGGACCGCGGAGAATTCGTGGGTGCTCGGCGGGCGCTGGCTCCAACAGATGTTCTCCGGCGATTTCATGGGCATGCCCTTCTCCGGCATCGGCTACACCGGATACGACAACATCCGGAAGCAGTACGTCTCCACCTGGATGGACAACATGTCGACCTCGGTCATGATCTCGAACGGCACCGGGAGCAACGACTCGAGCTACGAGTTCGCCGCGAGCGTCGACGATCCGATGAGCGGAAAACCGGCGACGGTCAAGGAGAAGGTCACCGTGCTCGATGGCGACCACCACATGATGGAGACGTGGGGCCCGGCGAAGGACGGGAAGATCTACAAGATGATGGAGATCGACTACTCCCGGAAGAAGTAGCCATCAGCGCAACCACCCGAATGTAGAGCCGGCTCTCAGCCGGCTGATTTTCTTAGGGTTTCTGAAACGTTATTTTTTGGTTCTCAGCCGGCTGAGAGCCGGCTCTACATGGTGCAGTTTCAGGCCGGTCGCTGCTTCGAGATCCGCCGGATCGTCGAGCATGATCCACTCCAGCACCGAGACTGGGAGCGATCCGTGCGAGATCAGGTCGTCGTGGAACGCGCCGAGGCGAAAGGCGTTCCCCTTGCGATCGCGATAGCGGCCGAGCAGACGCATGATCTGCCACTTGCCGGTGATGTAGCTGATCTTCTGGGTCGGAGAAGAAGCCGCGCCGGCCGCTTCGCCAGTCGCGGCCTCCCGATCGAGGCCTCCACCATCCATGAAGTACTGCACGGCCTGATCGAAGCTCCACTTTCCAGTGTGGAGGTTGACGTCGACGCCGATGCGCGCCGCGCGATAGCGCGACAGCCGCAGCACCTGCGCCGCGGCGGCGGAATCGGGCGGATAGAGTCCCTCGCGCGCCAGCATCTCCTCGGTGTAGAGCGCCCATCCCTCCACGAATACCGAGTCGCCGTGATGCCGGCGGATCTCGTCGGCCAGGTGGTTGGCGATCGAGATCTGCAGGAAGTGTCCGGGGATCCCCTCATGACCGAGGATGGGACGCGGGTCCTCGATCGCCGCGCGGATGTAGAAGTTGCGGCTGTGCGGATCGTAGGTGGGGATGAAGTAGAAGCCGCTGTTATCGGCGTCGTACACGCCGGGCGGATTCATGAATCCGCCGGGGCTGGTCGGCTTGAATGCGTCCGGGAGCTGGCGGATGAGAAACGGTCCGATGTAGTCGGGGATGGTCACCAGTCGATGCGACTGCAGAAAGTCGATCATCTCCTTCTCGCGGCTCTGATAGGCAGCGAGGAAGGCCTGCTGGTCGGCGGGGATGCTCTTCGCGCGCTGCGGATCGGGATCGGCGAGCGACGGATCGGCGAGCATGGCCTCGAGCCCGCGGTATCGGGCCAGCTCCACTTCGCCAAGGTGCGCGAGATCGTGGGCGCTCATCGGAAGGAGCAGCACGTGGTGCAGCATGAACTCGTAGTTCGTGCGGCCCATCGGCACCCACGGCTTCATCGACGGCAGCCGCGTCTCCAGCCAGTCGGCATAGGCGTGCACGGCGGCCACCGCGCCATCCCTCGCCGTCTCCAGCGCCGTCAGCTCGGCAGGGGGAAGGTCGTGCGCCAGAGTCATGAGGCTGTCGGTGAACAGCGGATCGATGCTGCGCGCCGATTCGATCGCCAGCTGCGCATAGAGGCGGACGGGGTTCGCGAGATTGCGCTTCCCCTGCTCGATCATGGCCGGGATCTTCTGCAGGCGTGCGGTGGCGGCGGCGGCACGCGTGCGCGCCGGCGCGTAATCCTTCTTCAGCAGCGAGAAGATGGCGTTGCTCGCTTCGTCCACGTAGCGCTGCGGATCGGTCTCCTCGGATCTGCGGACACGGGAGTCGAATTCCGGCCACTCGAGCTGCGAGCGGAAGAGGATGAAGTCGATCGCGTCGTCCCTGCTCCACTTCGAGACGTCGGTGGCCCGGAGCAGCGCGAGCAGGTCGCGAACGTGCTTCGCCCGGCGGGCGATCGCCGCGGGCGACTCGTCGGTGAGCTGATCGTCGAAGGCGTGGTAGCCCTGATCGCTCGCAGCGACTGGGTACTCGCGGTTCTGCCACTCGTAATAGTCGTGCGCCGCGGCGCGGAGCGACTCCGGAGTCAGAGGAACTGCAGCCATGGCGGTGGTGGAGACGAAGAGTATCGCGAAGGCGATTCGTCGGACCATGCGCGGAGTTTACGCGACCCCCTCGAAAATCATTGAACGCCGGCGCGCAGTTCCCCGACGTCCAATGCACGCACCGGCGTCACTCCGGGAGCGATCGCCGGCTGGGAATAGGAAATGGCGGGGAGCTGCAGCGCGGCGCGCGCAGCGTCGAGGAACGTGCGCAGCTCCTCGATGTGCACCGCTCTGATCGCGGTCACGCCGGGGTTGATCGTCGGATCGGTGAACGCCGGGGCGGTCTGCCCGGCCAGCGCTGCCACCGCGGCGACGGCGGTCCGGAGCTCCGTCAGGTGCGCCGCCTTGATCACGGTCGTTCCGCTCACGAGCGTCGGGTCGGTGAAAATCACCGTCGTGGCCAGATCGATCACGCTCCCCGATGCGACGGGAGCGGCGACGCGGACGGCGTAAAGATAGGCGGTATCCTGCTGGGCCGCCGAGTCGGGGAACGAGAGTCCGGAGGTGGTGCCGAGCGAGGCGAAGTGCGTGCCGTCGGTCGAGCGCAAGACCTCGTAGGAAGACGCGACCGGCGCCGCCATCCAGGTGACGGAAACCGAATTCCTCGTGGTGGCCGAGGCCACGACGTTCGTCGGCGGATCCGCCAGATAGGTGTACGCGCCGGCCGAATTGGCCGATGCCCCGGCCGGAGTGGTGACGGTCAGGTCGACGACGGCGGGATCGTGTGACGGCGTGATGAAGGTCGCACTCGTACTCGATGAATCGACCACTGTTCCCACCGCGCCGCCAATCGTCACCCGAATTCCCAGCAGGTTCGTACCGGTGATCGTCACCGTCTGGCCTCCTGTCTTCGGGCCCTCGATCGGGGAAACGGTCGTCACGGTGGGGATGGCATGCACGACCTCCACGATTTTCGACTCCGCGGGAATCGCGCCGGTGAAGATGGTCGCTCGATACGCTCCTTCCGGCAGGTCGTCGATGAATGCCGACCAGGCCACGTCGCTCCACGACCCGGTCGGGGCGAGAAACGTGCTCTGCTCGTTATCGATCCGTTCGAGCTGCAGCAGCGGAAAATCGGTGGCCGACCCGTTCGTCCCGCCGGACGAAGTCTCGGAACCGCCGCGGAAACCGCTGCCGATGACCGACAGCGCGGCGGGGATGCTGATGCTCGTGGCCGAGGTGATCACCGGCCTGAGCGAATCGGAAAACCCAAGGCCGAGGTCGTACAGCTCGGCGGTGGCGATCGGGTTGCCGGCGTAGGTGCCGCCGGCGATGAGGACCTCGCCGTTCGGCAGAAGGGTGGCTCCCGGGCTGTCGCGTCCGCCGAAGAGCCCGGCGGTCACACTGCACGTGCCGTGTGCCGGATCGTACAGTTCGGCGTAGGTGTTGAACGTCGAAGCGCCGTCGTCGCCGGCGGCGATGAGCACCGTGCCGTTGCCGAGGAGGACAGCGACGTGATTCCGGCGCTGATAAGTTAGGCCTCCTGTCGAGCTCCACGCGCCGCTTCCAGGATCGTACAACTCAGTCGAGGAGAGCACGGTCGACGATGCGCCTTCTCCTGCGGCCACGAATACCGTGCCGTTTGGCAGCAAGGAAGCCGTGTGCAACATCCGGCCCGTCGTCATGCTTCCGGTCGGCACGAAGATCCCCTGGGTGGGGTCGTAAAGCTCCGCCGCAGTCAGCGGCGCCGGGAACACCAGGTTCGACGTTCCTCCCGCGATCAGGACTCTTCCACTCGGCAAAAGCGTCGCTGTGTGCCCGTAGCGTGCCGCGGCCATGCTGCCGGTCGCACTGAATGTGCCGCTTTGCGGGTCGTACAACTCGGCCGAGGCCAGCGAGGTCCCGTCGCCCGGGGTGTTCACTCCGCCGGCGATGAGCACCTTGCCGTCCGGGAGTAGCGTCGCACTGGCCGATTCGCGCGCCGTACCGAGCGATCCGGTCGCGCTGAAGGTCCCGCTGTCCGGATCGTACAGCTCGGCGGACGACAGGTTGGCCGAGCCCCCGCCGTTTCCTCCCGCGATGAGGACTCTTCCATTCGACAGAAGCGTGGCGGTCTGCCCGACGCGCGCAACGGAGAGGCTCGCCGTCGGGCTGAAGGTTCCGCTCGCCGGATCGTACAGCTCGCACGAGGCGAGCACGCTCGCTCCGTCGTCGCCGCCGGCGATCAGGACTTTGCCGTTCGGCAATAACGTCTGAGTGTCGCCGGCGCGAAAGGTTCCCATGTTTGCGGTGTGGCTGAACGAGCCGAACGCCCAGTCGTAGAGATCGATCGTGGCCAGAGGAGTCGAGCTCAGCGTTCCTCCGGCGATCAGAACCCGGCCGTTCGGCAGCAACACCGCGGCATGGCTCTCCCGGCCGGACGCAAAAGATCCGGCCGAGGCGAAGGTCTGACTCGCCGGATCGTACAGTTCCGCCGTGGCGAGGCTCCCGTTGCTGTTGTGGCCGCCGGTGATCAGGACCTGCCCGTCCGGCAACAACGTGGCAGTGTGCAGGTATCGCGGCGCAATCAGACTGCCGACAGCCGTGAATGTCCCTGACGCAGGATCGTATAGCTCGGCCGACTGCAGATACGCGCCGTTCAATCCGCCGGCGATCAGGACGGTCCCATCGGTCAAACGCGTCGCGGTGTGAAACTCGCGCGAGCTGACCGGCATCCCCGTTGTCGCGGTGAATGTCCCTGTCGACGGATCGTATACTTCGGCCGACTGCAGGTAGCCCGAGCTGTTCTTGCCGCCGACGATGAGGACTTTGCCGTCGGCGAGCAGAGTGGCCGTATGCGCTTCGCGCGCCACGGTCATGCTGCCGGTCGCGGTGAAGGTCTTCGTTGCCGGATCATAAAGCTCGGCCGACGATAAATCGCCGCTCGCGACGCCGCCGGCGATCAGGACTTTCCCGTTCAGCAGCAACGTCGCTGTGTGGAAGGTGCTGCTGTCGATGAGATTGCCCGTCGCCGTGAACGTGCCGCTCTTCGGATCGTACAGCTCGGCCGTCCTGAGGGAAGAGCCACTCGCGCCGCCGGCCACGAGGACCGTACCATCCGGGAGCGGCGTTGCCGTGTGATCCGAACGGGCGCCAAGAAGACTGCCGGTCGGCGTGCAGGTCCCGGTGGCCGGATCGTACAGCTCGGCGGATCGCAATGTGCCACCGTTGAATCCGCCGGCAATCAGGACTTTCCCCGTCGATAGCAAGGTCACACTGTGGCCATATCGTGCGGTGCCCATGCTGCCGGTCGCGCTGAAGGAAGGATCGACGACCACCGGAAAGACGGCGTGCTCGGCGCTGACGCTCAAACGGATGCGGCGCGCGACCGGCCCCTCTCCGATGAGGGTCCAGTGCGCCTCGGTCCGGCTGCGCTTTCCGGACGCGTCGATGAGCCATGGAGCATCGATCTGCAGCGAGACCGGCGGCCGCAGGAAATGCCCCGCGCCCACCGCGCTCGTCGAGGGGGACGACAGCTCAG
>DATFUW010000169.1:0-3438 GCA_035260605.1 Thermoanaerobaculia bacterium
GCATTGATGATGTACAGCGTGAAATTCGCGCCGTTGGCCTCGCGCACCATGGCGTCGATGGTCTGCCCGATCTGCAGCCGAAGCTGCTGCAGCTCGCGGTCGTTGTCGGGTTCGTACGCGGAGAAGGTGGTGTTGCTCTCCATCCCGCCGGTCAGCAGGATCATGAAGTTCTTTTCCCCCTCGCCCGCGTAGGCGCGCGCGGTGTCGATCACGGCGCGCGCCGTGTTCTGCGTGGTGAGCAGATTTCGAAACGTCTGCTCGCGCGACGCGAACGCGAACTTCGCGCGGTCGTTTTCAATGACCGTGACGTCGCCGCGTCTGTTGAATCGCTCCGACAGCGGTGCCCGGTCGATCCGGCTCTGGGATTCGGTACTGGGAAGATTCCGCGCCCTGGCCAGCGCGGCGCGCACCAGCGCCGTGTCGGCCGTGAACGGCTGAAGCATGTCGACGCTGTGGCCGATCGAGGCCACCGCCCACTCGCCCTCGAACGAGCTGTCCAGATACTTCCGCACGGCGTCGAGCGCGCGATTGCGGTCGAGAACCGACAGGTAATTGTTGTCGACGATGAGAAGAATGCGGCGACCGTTCCCTCTCGCGCCCGAGCGCGCCGCCACCGGCGCGGAGGATGGGCGCGTGACGCCGTTCACCACGGAGAAGTTCGTGATCTTCTGCGGACGTCCGTCCTCGAACAGTTCAAAATCGTCCTGCGTCAGACCAGAGACCGGTTCTCCGCGGCTGTCCGTCACCGACACGTCGACGTTGACGACGTGCACTTCGACCTGCTCGGTGAGCGGCGGAAGCGGTCCGCTGCTTTGCGCCAGAACGGCGCCGCCGGCGACAGTCGTAGCAATGAGAGCTATGGCAATGGAACGCATCGTCTGCCCCGGGACTGCGAAGAAACCATTCTAACGCTGCCCGTTCCCGTACAGCCGCCCGGTACTCTCGAATTCGACGATTTGTTGCGCCACACCGACCGACTCGCGGTTCTGGTCGCGAACGGCGACCGACACGCGGTACGGCGCCCCTTTCGAGAGGTAGAGCTCGGTGCTCTCATGGAACATCCGGGAGGGAGAGGTGCCGGCGAGGACCGCATCGCGCACGAGGTGGACGAAGTACACCAGGCGGCCCCCGGCATCGAACAGCGAGATGTAGAGACCGAGCCGGCCGGCGCGTCCTCCGGCGTTGGGAAGAAGGGTCAGGCGGTCGACCGGGATGCTCGTCTTCATGACCGTGATCACGTGGTCGCCGAGGTCGCGCGGCTCGCCGAAGGAGAGCGTCACCGGAAGGTCGGATCCGGAGATCATGAAGCTTCCGAACGGAGAGCCGAGGGTGCGGTCAACCTGCCGCTCGTCCGTCAGGCTCGTGTACCCATCCCGATACTGCAGCGCGTATTGCCCCTTCTCCAAGCGCACGGCGATGTCGTGGTGACAACCGTCGTCGGGATGCGGGGGCGGTAGCCGAGCGAGTAATAGGTCGAGGATCGGGTCTCGAACTGCCGCAGCGAAACGGCGGGGTCGTTGCCCGGCATGAGGCGTCCGCCCGTGTCCCGGGCCAACCAGTACATCGACGGATCGCCGGAACCGATTCCTTCCGCTTGAGGATGTAGGGGCTGACGTTGGAGGCATTCGCCTCCCGGATCAGATCGTTGCGCAACAACGTGATGCGCTTCGTCACCTCCATGTCGGCCAACCCGATGTCACTTGGAAGCAGCTCTCCCGTGAGCAGCAAAGGAATCTTCTTGCCGCTGGTCGCGGCGAAGGCGCGAATCGCCGCTACGATGGCATCGATGTTCGACCTGGCCTCGGTCAGCTTTTCCCACATCTCGCCGCGCTCGAAAAACGCCGGTCCCGGCCGCACCGAGAGCGGATGGTCGCGGTCATCGGGGAGGTGGAGGCGCGGCGCGTGCTCGGTTCGAATCACCTCGTGGATGGCGGCCTTGTTCGAGGTCGGCGGGAGCAGCATCCGCAAGCCGGTGTCCACCGAGGCAATCGACCAGTCGTAGGCCCCGCCTCGGAAGCGGTCATCGATGAAGTCCTCGACCTTCTGCAGGGCCCGATTCCGCTCGAACGGCGTGCTGGAGAGGTGTCGATCAGCACCAGGACCTTGCGCCGGAAACGCGTGTCCGGCTCCGACGGTTCGGACGAGGGGGCGGGGGTTCCACGCCATAGAAGTTCGTGATGGCCTGCGGCACGCCGTCCTCGAACACCTCGAAATCGTCGCGGGTGAGACCACGAACGGGATCGCCGCGGCGGTCCGTCACCGTCACGTCGACATTGACGACCGAGACTTCGATCTCTCGACGTATGGTGGTGCCTGCGCGGCGAGTGGGAGGGTCGCCAGAATGATCGCGGCAGAGCAGAAAGCCGCTCGCATGGCCCCGCCATTATAGGGAAAGGGCGCTCTCGGGAGCGCCCTTTCCGGGGACTCGACCGGTGATCTAGAACGTGAGCCGCAGTCCGAGCTGCGCCAGCCGCTGCTCCCCCTGTCCAGGGTCGCCGGCGAAGGCGGTCGGCTGCCCGTAGGCCGACGACAGGCGGTTGCCGACGAAGCCAACCTCGTTCTTGGAGTTGAAGAGGTTGAACACCTCGCCGATCACCTCCACGCCGGAAGTACCCATGAACTTGAACACCTTCGACACGCGCATGTCGACCTGCGAGAACGACGCGCCGCGGAGCGTGTTCACGTGGCTGACGCCGGGCGCGAGGTCGAACGCATAGCCGTCGCCGTTGAGGTCGGTCCCTGCCCAGTCGGTGTACGGCGTCGCAGAGTGATAGCGAAGGATGCCGGAGATGTTGATTCCGTACGACGCGCGATAGAGCCCCGAAAGGGTGACGCGGTGCCGGGCGTCGGTGTTGAGCGGGCCGAAGCAGGCGGCGCAGGTCGGGTTGTACGGATCGATGGTCTGGTCCCGCACCGTCCGCAGGTCGGGCTGATGTCCGGCATCAGTGATCCGGAACTCGTCGGCGCCGGCGAGGATGTTGCCCGTGGCATGCGAGAGCGTATAGAAGCCCTGCAATTCGAAGTGGTCGCCAATGCGGGCGTGCCCGCCGATGTTGATCCCGTTGTATTTCGCCGAGCCGTCGCCCATCCACATGCGGAAGCTGCCGAATGCGGGGAACCGGCGCTTGCCGGTGGCCGGATCGATCGGGTTCGCCCGGAACCGATAGGGGATGTCTTTGTACTGGATGTGCGCGGCGTCGACGTTGATGCCGAACCACGGATTCACCTGCCACGAGTATCCGAGCGAGAACTGATCGGAGTACGGCGTGGCGAGGCTCGGTGAGGCGATCTCGTTCGGCGGCGGAACGTCCGCTCCCGGCAGTTGATTCGGAGGCAGCGGCTGGCCGGGCTGATAAAGGCTCCCATCAGGGTTCCGAATGCCGGTCGAATCGTTGTTGTTGTAGACCACGCCGTAGTTCGACTGCACCGCCGAGGCGG
>DATFUW010000170.1:0-16008 GCA_035260605.1 Thermoanaerobaculia bacterium
CGTCCACCGAGACCAGCTTCAGGTTCTGCAGGACCCAGACGATGCCCCCGCCCTTCTTTCGCAGCGCGACTTCGACGTTGGACAGTGAGCCGAGATCGCGCAGGGCGCTGGCGATGGAGATCAGATCCGACGCGTTCTGATATTCGAAACCGCCGCTGGCGAGGATCTCATCACAGGAGGCGTAGCCCAGGATCCGCGCGCACT
Source organism: Thermoanaerobaculia bacterium (assembly GCA_035260605.1). Taxonomy (GTDB): domain Bacteria; phylum Acidobacteriota; class Thermoanaerobaculia; order Gp7-AA8; family Gp7-AA8; genus Gp7-AA10. Next base: position 205 of record DATFUW010000170.1, read on the forward strand.
CGTCGTTGCAGTCGAGCAGATGACCCTCGGTGGTCTGCCGGAAAACGGCGACCATCTCCAGGGCCAGTCCATCTGAGCTTCGCATTTCGAGCCTCGTCGCAACTCGCGACAGGCATAACGTACGTCGAGTTATTGACGGTGAAAATCCATCAATGGATGGAAGGAGGTATACCGAACGGTATAGCGAAGGGGGGGGCGGCGCCCGGACTCAGAGGATTCCGCGCTCGAGGGCGTACATCGTCAGCTCGACTCGGCCGTGAACGCCCAGCTTCTCGTAGATCGTGTGGAGGTGGGTTTTCACCGTTCCCTCACCGATCGACAACTTATATGCAATTTCCTTGTTGCGCAGCCCGGCGGCGACCATCTTGACGATCTCCGTCTCGCGCGGCGAGAGGACTTCCACGATCTTCTTGGCCTCTTCCCGCTGCGCCAGCCGGTCCAGCGCGCGGCTGACCAGGGTCGGCTCCAGAACGCGCTCGCCGCGGTGCACGCGCCGCACCGTGTCGACGAGGTTCACGGCGGCGGCCTCTTTGAGCACCAGGCCCGAAACACCGGAGTGCATGGCGTCGAGGACCTCGTCGGCGTCGAGTGTCGCCGTGAGCAGGACGACGCGCGTCGGCAGCTTCTGCGTGTACACCTGCTTGAGGACCCACAGGCCGTCGCCCTGTGGCATCCGGATGTCGAGGACCAGCACGTCCGGCTTGTGGCGGATGACGGCGGCCAGCGCCGCCTCGCCGTTCGTGGCGGTCGCCAGCACCTCGAAGTCCTTCTCCCTACGGAACAGCTGCTCGAGGCCTTCGAGGATGATGCGGTGGTCGTCGGCGAGCACCAGCCGCGTGTTCACGAGGCCTCCGAGAATCCGAGCGGGACGGAGATTTCGATCGTGGCGCCGGATCCCGAAGAGAGGACGGACAGCTCTCCGTTGAGCGCGGCGACGCGCTCCGCCAGCATCGACGGGCCGATGCCGCTCTCGCGGATCTTCTCCAGGGTCATCTTTCCATGGAAGGGGAACCCACTCCCGTCATCGGCCACTTCGATCCGGATGCGGCTGTCGGACGTCGACAGCTTCACCCGCACGTGCGATGCGGCGCCGTGCTTCGCCGCGTTGGTGACCGCCTCCTGAATGAGGCGGAAGGTCTCCGAACCGAGGGACTTCGCAACGAGCGGATCGATATTGGTGCTCTCGAACGCGAGCCCGATCCCCCACTCCTTCTCGAAACGTGAGCGCAGCTCTTCGATGCGTGCCTGGAAATCGAACGGCACGTCGACGCGGTGCCGCGGCCGGAGTTGCTCGACATACGCACGCAGCTCGCGCTGGTCAGCCATGATCACCCCTTCGATCTCCGTGATCATCCGACGCGCGTCCGCGGGCTGCGCGTCGATCAGGCTGTGGATCGTTTCCAGCTGCAGCACGATCCCGGTGAACGACTGCAGGAGTCCGTCGTGGAGATCGCGGGCCAGGCGGATGCGCTCCTCCCGAACGGCATCGCGCGACGAGGTCCGGATCGAGATCCCGAAATCCATTGACCGCTCGACCAGCAGGCCCGCCACATCCGCCGCCAGCAACATCGATCCCTCGGCACGGGCCGGAGCGAGGATGAAGAGGCGCCCCTCCAGCGACTGGCCCCGAATCGGCGTGGAGAGCACGTGCTTCATGCCGAATGCTTTCCGCAGGCGCGGATGGATCGGCGCGGCCAGCTTCCACTGGTCACCGTCCATCAGCCGGACCGTCGTGCCCGACGCGGAAAACGAGACGTCCGTCAGACTCGAATCGACCATCGGCTGAAAGCGGTCCGGCTCTTCCTCCCGCCATTCGAACGTTTCGCCCGCCAGGGAAGTGACGATCATCCACGGCTCTTCCTGCTCCTCCCAGGCGAGCACGCTCCGGGGTGCATCGAAGATCTCGCAGCAGGCCTTCAGGACCTGCCGTGCCGCGGTTCGATGATCGATCGGGAGCCCGCGCGGCCACTGCCGGAGAAGCCGCGACAGGTCTTCGAGGCCCATGCCGGAAATGGTACCGGGATTCAGTGCAGATTAGTGAAGAGCGCCGTGAAAATCTCGATGCCGTCCCAAAGGTTCTGCACTCGAAGATTCTCATCTGCTGCGTGCTGGTTGTTGTCGTGATTGACGATTGGCAGCCCCACCACCGGCGTGCCGCCACCCTGAAAAAGGAACATCGGCACGCTTCCGCCCAGCGACGGGAGCAGATACGGCCGGACTCCGGTGGCCTCGCCGATGATATCCGCCACCCGCCGTGAGATCGGGAGATCCATCGCCGTGCGTGACGCGGGGTACCCGCTCCCCCAGTCGAGGCGAACGACGTTCGGATGCTCCATCCGCGTCGCCGCGTCGGGAGCTTCGTGCAGGATGAAGAACCCCGCTTTGGCGATGTGCCGTTCCACGAGGGCGCGGACCTTCTCTGGAGTCTCCGCCGGCACGAGGCGGAAATCGATCGATGCCCGCGCCTCGGTCGGGATGGCGTTCGACGCCTCGGCTCCGACGTGGCCCCCGGCGATCCCGCGCACATTCAGCGCCGGCGCGAGAATCAACTCGTCCAGGGACTTCCCTCCCCCTTCCGTCCGGCCGAGTTCGAGCTCCCGTTTCAAGGCCGCGTCCAGGTTCGGGATGGCCGCTACTGCATCGCGCTCGATGTCGCTCAGCGGCACGACGTCGTCGTAAAAGCCGTCGATCAGGATGTGTCCTTCGGTATCGCGCATGCTGTCTAGAAGGTGCGTCAGGGCGACGATCGGATTCGGAGCCCAATTCCCGTAATGTCCGCTGTGCAGCGGCCGCGAGGGGCCGTAGACCGTCATCTCCATCTCCGCGATGCCCCGTGCGCCAAAATACAGCTGCGCGTGGCGGTCCTGATGCACTGGGCCGTCGCAGAGGATCCAGGCGTCGGCCTTCACTTCCTCCGGAAAGCGCTCGAAGTACGCGGCGAGGTGCGGGGACCACGCTTCCTCTTCCCCTTCGAACACGAATTTCAGATTGACCGCGGGCGCCGCTCTGCCGGCGCGCAATGCGTCGAGCGCGGCGAGCATGGCCATGATTGGCGCCTTGTCGTCACTCGCCGAACGGGCGTAGATCCGCGACTGAGGATCGATCGGCGGGACCGGCTCGATCGCTGCCCCGGCCGTAGACCGCAGTACCGGCTGCCAGGGCGGAGTCTTCCAATGCGTGGGATCGACCGGCTGCCCGTCGTAATGCGCGTAGAAGGCGATCGTGGTCTTCGCCCGCCGCGCCGGAAGCACCGCGTAGACCAGGGGCGGCACGCCTTCGATGCGCAGCAGGCGGGCGTCGACTCCGCGGCGCTTCATCATGGCCACCAGCGCCGCGGCGTTGCGTTCGATGTCCGGCAGGTTCGAGGCGAGATTGGGGATCGCCAGCAGGCCCAGGAACTCGGTGATGATCTCCCGCTCGTGCTGGCTACGGTAGCGGCGTGCGAGCCGCGCCGCTTCCGGAGCGGAGATGGCGAACGCACGCATGGCGCACAGCAGAAGCGCCAGTGCCACGGTCTTTCTCACGGTGCCGCAATGCTACCATCCCCGCGTGCCCCGGATCTTGGTGACCAACGACGACGGCATCTACAGTGAAGGGCTGCGCAAACTGGCGGCGGCGCTGCGGGATCTGGGCGAGGTCCTCGTGGTCGCGCCCGACCGCGAGCAGAGCGCCGCCTCTCACGCGTTGACGCTCAACCGCCCGTTGCGCCTCCTCCAGCTCGAGCACAACGAATGGATCGTCGACGGGACCCCGACCGACTGCGTCAACCTCGCGGTGCTCAAACTCATGCGCGACGAGCGCCCCGACATCGTCGTCTCCGGCATCAACTTCGGCCCCAACCTCGGCGACGACGTCACCTACTCCGGCACGATCTCCGCCGCCTTCGAGGGCGCGCTGCTGAACATCCCTTCGATCGCCTTCTCCGCGCTCGTCGGCGAACACTTCTCCTTCGACCGCTGCGCCGTGTTCGCCCGCGCGCTGTCGCGCTGGCTTCTCGATCAGCCCCGCGATCCGGACATCATCCTGAACGTGAACTTCCCCGTCGACGACTTTCGCGGCGTGCGGATCACCCGGCTCGGAAAGCGCATCTATTCCGAAGGGATCATCGAACGGCTCGACCCGCGCGGCCGGAAGTATTACTGGATCGGCGGCGAGGCGCCGGTCTGGCACGCCGGTGAAGGCACCGACTTCGAAGCGGTCCAGGACGGATACGTCTCCATCACTCCCCTGCACCTCGACCTGACCCATCACGCGTCCATTCCGCGGCTGAAATCGCTCGAGGAGATCTTTGGTCACGCCGGGAAGAGATCCTGATTTCGCGCACCTCCGTGGGTTGATGGTCGACCGTCACGTGGCCGCGCGCGGCGTCCGCGATCCGCGCGTCCTGCAGGCCATGCGCGAGGTCCCCCGCCATCTGTTCGTCCCCGCACTGGTGACGAGCAAGGCCTATGGCGCCGGCGCGCTGCCGATCGGCGCGAATCAGACGATCTCCCAGCCGTACATCGTGGCCCGCATGATCGAGCTCCTCGCGTTGCAGGGCGGCGAGAAAGTCCTGGAGATTGGCACGGGAACGGGATATCAGGCCGCCGTGCTTTCGAAACTCTGCGGGAAGGTCTTCTCCATCGAGCGCGTCAACGAGCTGGCGGTCCGCGCGTCCGACCTGTTTCGGAAGCTCGGCATTCACAACGTCAGCGTGAAGGTCTTCGACGGAACGTACGGGTGGTCCGACCAGGCGCCGTTCGACCGGATCATCGTCGCCGCCGCGGCTCCCGAGGTCCCGCCGCCGCTGATCCAGCAGCTCGCCCGCATCGGGACGATGGTGATTCCGGTCGGCCCGGCCGGGCAGCAGCGGCTGGCCCGCGTGCGGCGCGTGGGCACGGGGACGCAGATCGAGGACTGCGGCGCCGCCGAGTTCGTCCCGCTGGTGGGGCGCTTCGGCTGGAACGAGTAGCCCATGCGCACGCGAACGCTGCTCACGATCACGAGCATCGGATCGATGGCCGTCGGCGCCGTGGTGCTGTATCTCGTGCTGAGCGTTCCGAACGACCTCTCCGCAGGGTCACTCATGCGCACAGCCCGCCAGCAGATCGCCGCGGGCGACTCCGTTCGCGCCCGCGAGACCCTCGGGCGGATCGTCCAGCAATATCCGCGGACGGACGCCGCCGCAGCGGCCATGGTCGCGCTCGCGTCCCTCTCGCAGCGCGAAGCGCGGCGGAGCCGGTCGGAGATCGACGATCTCCGCCGTCAGGTGACGGCGCAGCGGACGGCGATCGAGAATCTGACCAAACGGGTGGACGAGCTGGCCAACCCCCCGGCGCCGCAGCCCCTCGCGCCGCCTCCATCCGCCCCGGCGCCGAAATCGCGTCACGGCGGGCGCCGCCACTGACCCCGATGTAGAATCGGCGCCGCCATGGCCAAGGAGATGCGGAACATCCAGATCCACGGAAAAGTGCAGGGAGTGGGCTACCGCTTCTTCGCCACGCGCGTGGCGCGGAGGCTCGGGCTGAAGGGCTGGATCCAGAACAACCGCGACGGCACGGTCGAAGCGAGCGTGGAGGGCGAAAAGAGCGCGATCGACGAGTGGATCGAGGAGTTGCGGGAAGGTCCGCGCTACGCCGAAGTGACGAAGATCGATCAGGAGTCGAAGGAATTCAGCGGACGGCTCCCCGACTTCGACGTGAAATTCTGATGGAACTCAAACGATACATTCGCGATGTTCCCGATTTTCCGAAGCCGGGAATCCTCTTCAAAGACATCACGCCGCTGCTGCAGTCGCCGCAGGCATTCGATTCCACGATCGTCATGCTCGCCGATCTCTTTCGCCGCGAAGGGGTGACGAGCGTCGCGGCGATCGAATCACGCGGCTTCATCTTCGGAGGAGCCATCGCCCGCGCGCTCGGGGCCGGATTCGTTCCCATCCGCAAACCGGGCAAGCTTCCGTGGACCAAGCGCCGCAACGAATACATCCTCGAGTACGGCACCGACGCGCTGGAGATGCACGACGATGCCGTCCGTGAAGGGGACCGGGTCGTGCTGATCGACGACGTCCTGGCGACCGGCGGCACCGCCGCGGCAGCGGCCTGCCTCATCCGCGAATGCGGCGCCACGCTCGTCGGCGCCGGAATGGTCATCGAACTCGCTTTTCTCGAGGGAAGAAAAAAGCTGGATGGAATGCCGGTGCACACGCTGATTCAATATTGAGCTTGCGGGGTTGCCCCACAACGCATGTACGACCTGATCGTCATCGGCTCCGGACCCGCGGGCGAAAAGGGCGCCGCGCAGGCGGCCTACTTCGGGAAACGTGTGGCCCTGATCGAGCGCCAGCCGGTGCTTGGCGGCGCCTGCGTCAACACCGGAACCATCCCTTCGAAGACGCTCCGTGAATCGGCGCTGCATCTTTCCGGTTTCCGGCAACGCGGCTTCCGCGATGCGGTCGACGTCACCGTGCGGAGCATCACCATCGACGATTTCATGTACCGCAAGCAGCTCGTGGTGGAGCGGGAATGGAGGCGGATCGACGAGAACCTGCAGCGGCATGCCATCGACCGGTTTCAGGGCGTCGCGAGCTTCCTCTCGCCGACCCGCATCGCCGTGACCACTGCCATCGGCGAGGAGGTCCTCGAGGGCTCGTTCATCCTGATCGCCACCGGATCGTCACCCCACCGGCCCGAGTCGGTCCCGTTCGACGACCAGTCCATCTGCGACAGCGACACCATCCTGCGGATCGGAAAGATTCCGGCGAGCCTGGCGGTCGTCGGTGCCGGCGTCATCGGCTGCGAGTACGCCTCGATCTTCGCGGCGCTCGGGGTCGAGGTCCACCTGATCGACTCCCGCTCGAGCCTCCTGCCGCACATGGACCGGGAGATCGTCCGCGTGCTTCTGGGCGAGCTGCAGACGCGCCTCGGCGTGACGCTGCATCTGGCCTGTGAAGTGCAGAGCGTGGAGCCGTGCGACGGCCGGGTGTCGCTGCTCCTGCGCAACGGGACCTGCATCGTCACCGACAACGTGCTCTATGCCGCGGGGCGGACCAGCAATGTGAGCGACCTCGATCTCGAACGCGTCGGGGTCACGACGGGCAACCGGGGGCTGGTGCTGGTCAACGAGCATTACCAGACCAGCGTACCGAACATCTATGCCGCCGGAGACGTCATCGGCTTTCCGGCGCTCGCCTCTACGTCGATGGAACAGGCTCGCGTGGCGATCGTGCACGCATTCGACCTCAAGTACAAAACGCGTGTCGCGGCGACGCTTCCCTACGCGATCTACACCATCCCCGAGCTCTCGACCATCGGCCTGACCGAGGAGCAGTGCCGCGATCGTGGAATCGCGCACGAGGTCGGCCGGGCATACTTCCGCAACAATGCGCGCGGGCAGATCATCGGCGACACAAAGGGCATGATCAAGCTGGTGTTCGACCCCGCGAGCCTCGCATTGCTCGGCGTGCACATCGTCGGCGAGAACGCATCGGAGCTCGTGCACATCGGCATGATGGTCATGCAGATCGGCGGAACCATCAACGCCTTCATCGACGGAGTCTTCAACTTCCCCAGCCTCAGTGACGCGTACAAATACGCGGCGTATGATGGCCTCGGCAACGTTGCCCGGAAACGCGCCGCTCAGATGCAGGAGACCGTATGAAACGAGTCGCGGAGATCATCGAGCGAAGACCGCTGATCCACGCCAACACCTCGGACGATGTCCGGAAAGTCGCGCAGTGGATGACCGAGAAGAACGTCGGCGCCGTCGCCGTGCTCGACTCGGGAAAGCTCGTGGGCGTCTTTTCCGAACGCGACCTGATGACCCGCGTCGTGGCCCGCGGTCTCAACCCCGAGAAGACCCCGGTGCAGGACGTGATGACGCGATCGCTCGTCGTCGCCGAACCGGCGGAGCACATCGACTCGGCGCTGCAGAAGATGACCGACCAGAACTGCCGTCATCTCCCGGTCGTCGACCGCGGGAATCTCATCGGCATGATCTCTCTGCGGGATCTTCTGCAGGTCGACGACGAGGACAATCGCCAGAAAGCCAGCTTCCTCAATGAGCTGGTGACCTACAGCCCCGACTACGAGAGCTGAGCCCGGAGCATCAGGCCCACCGATCCGGCCGTGACATGCACGCCGGGCTGCAGGTCGAACCCGTCCTCGCTGCTCTGGCCGCCGCCAATCAGGAGGCAGAGGCGAGCCAGCTCCTTGAACGATTCCCGCTGGCCTTCGATCGACACCGCACCGTCGCGAACGGAGATGGTCAGCGGCCCGCGGGCCAGCCCCTCCAGAGCCATGATCGCCAGGTCGTAGTTCATCGCCTATTCGTCCTCTCCGGCGTACTGCACCGAGTTTTTCTCCGTCTCCAGCAGAACGATCTCGTGCAGCGCCGCCGGCGCCACCGCCGGCGCGAGCTGGCGCCAGAACGCACGGGCCAGGTTCTCCGCCGTGGGAATGACGTCGCGCAGGAAGTCCACGTCCTCGTTCAGGTTGCGATGGTCCACCCGATCGATCACCCGCGCCCGGATGATGTCCTTCAGCCGCTTGAGATCGATGACCATTCCCGTTTCCGGATCGATCGTCCCCCGGACACTGACCTGGATCACGTAGTTGTGGCCGTGTCCCGCCGGGTTATCGCACTTGTCGTACGTCCTGCGGTTCCACTCCGCGTCGTACTTCGGATTGTGCAGCCGGTGGGCCGCGGAGAACGTCAGTCTCGCCGTCACGATCATAAAGAGATGGCCGCCAGGGCGCTGCGGATTTCCTGCTGCTGCGCAACGATCTGCGCGCCCACTTTCAGAAACTCGGGATCGCTGTGCAGAAATTCGAAGAGCGGGCTGGTCAGAACGTACGCGCCGGTCGGCTCCTTTCGTTCCGCCGCCTTCTTCAGCGCCTCGATCGCGCCGGGGATGTCGTCGCCGATCACCGCGACCTCCGCCGCGGACGTCCAGTAGTCGTCGCCGGGAGTGGAGGACGCAAGCGCAGCCTGCATTTCGCTGGCCACGTCCGCCTTCGCCCCCGACTGGGCCGCGAGATAGGCCTTGAGGATGTGCGCACCGTAGCCGGGATCATCGTGCTGCAATTTCCTCAGCTCGATGTCGGCGATCGACGCCGAGTGCCGGAGGACGGCGATGCGTCCGATCTTGAGCTCCAGCGCCGGATTGTTCGGCACCTTCTCTTCCACGCTGTAGTACCCCTGGATCGCACTGTCGATCTGTCCGGTTGCCAGCAGCAGATCGGGCTCCTGCAGTGCCGACTGAACCGGCGAGGACGAAAGGCGCTGCAGGACCTGGCGGAATTTCGGGACGTCATTCGCCCCGAATGCGTATCGGCCGAGGACGTTCAGCGCCTCGATGTTCGAGGGCTCCTTCTTCAGAATCAGCCCGTAGGCTGCGAAGGCCGAGGCGAGGTCGCCGTTCTGCAGGCTGCCGTGGGCGACGATCCGCGCTGCCTCGAGGTTCTCGGGCTCTGAGCCGAGTACGGAACGCGCCGCGGCCAGCGACTCGGCGCTCTTTCCCTGAAACTGATAGAAGCGCATGGCCATCAGCTGCGCCGGGAGAAAGGCCGGGTCCGCTTTCGCAGCCGCGCGCAGCGCCGCTTCCGTCTTCACCGGGTCGTTCGCCGCACGCGCGGCGACAGCGTCCGCCAGCGCGTTGAAGGCCTCGGCGTTCGTCGTGGCGTGCGGAGGGAGACGCAGTTCGGTGCTGACGAACTGGATCACCGACTGGACCCCGCTCGCCGCATCCGGCATCGGCGTGGCATTCGCACCGGTGACGATCACCGGTCCGGCCGTGTCCGAGCGCACCGTGGCCGTCACCGGCGTCACGTCCGGTCCGGAGCCGTCCGCGATCTGGAGTTCGGGAAACGCGCGGAGCACTTCCATCGCCGCGAGCCGTACGTTTTCCGCGCGCGATGCGATCGCCGGATCGGTCGCCTCGACCGTGAACGGCTGCAGCAGAATCTTCCGCGGATGCTCCGCGCTCGGAGGACCGGGCGCGGCCGAGGACGGCACTTGCGCCGCCGAATGCGTCCCCCCGGCCTGCGTTTTCGACTTCGACATCAGCATCAGGCCCGCCCCGCCGAGGATCACGATCCCTGCGGCCGCGGCCGCGGCGAGGATCATCGTCCGCTGTTTCTTTCCCGTCTGCGCGACGACCGCCTTCGCCGCGGTCTCTTCGATCTCGCCGACCTCATCAAGCTCTTCCTCCGGCCCGGGGGGCGGCGTGGTCGGCTGGGGCTCCGGCTCGACGATCGTGTAGAGCTTCATGCCCGCGCGGGCTCCGATGTCGCGGTATCGAAGGCCGCCGCGTCCTTTTCGGAGGAAATCCTCGCTGACGTGCAGTTTGAGCGCGGGAAGAGTCTGCAGCACTTCGAGGCCCTTCGTGACCCCCGTCCCGGAGACCTTTCCCGGACGGACTTCGACGTCTCCCGCATGCAGAAGCAGCCGGACAGGAATGACCTCCTCGCCCTGCTGCTCCGCCGAGAAGTCGAATTCGCCCTTTCGCCCCGCCTCGATGGCCTGCTGGACGGTCGGCAACTCGGCAATCAGCCGTGTGCCGAACGGATCGAGGACTTCTCCATCGAACAGATAGACCGCCTCGCCGAGAATCTGCTGCATCCGCGCGATGGCCTTCGCCGTCGCTTCGGAGTCGGCGGAGGCGTCCGACGCGACGTCGCCGAGGAACAGGACGGCGCTGCGAACCTCGCCCTTCTCCGTGGCGTCGACGGCCGCCCCTCCCGGCTTCGCGAGCGCCGCGGCGAACTTCACCGCGTCCGGATCGGCGCGCGCGATCTCATCGCTCATCGCTTTGGTGTCCTTGTGCCGGCGGAACGGGTCCTTGAAGAGCGAGCGCCCGATGAGCCCGAGCACCGCCGTGTCGATGTTCGGATTGGCGAGCTTCGGAGAGGGGGGCTGCTCGCCGACGACCTTGCGAGCGACTTCGGCGGCGTTCGCACCGGCAAATGCCAGGCGGCCGGTTGCCGCCTCGTACAGCACGAGGCCGAGGGAGAAGATGTCTGTCTGCGGCGTCACCGCCTGATTCGAGATCTGCTCGGGCGCCATGTAGGCGACGGCACGGATGTCGCTCCCCTTCTGCTGAAAGGCGGTCGCCTGGCCGGTGCGCTGGACGAGATTGGTGATATTCAGCCCGCAGAGCTTCACTTGGCCCGAGGCGAGCACCAGGATCGAATCGCCGGCAACGTTTCCGTGCACCAGCTCTTTGGCATGGAGCATCCGCAGTGCGTCGACCGCCTGATAGGCGGTGCGGAAGAATTCGCTCCGGTCGAGCGGCCGGCCATGCACGCGCGCGGCGATCGGCTGACCGTCGACCCAGTCCATGATCAGCAGCAGGGCATCGCCCGCGGGGGCGACCTCGAGGATGTTGATCAGCGACGGGTGGTAGACCGCAGCGCCGACGCGCACGTCGCGGATCAGCGCCTCGCGTCGCGCTGCATCCTTCGGCAACTGACGGGTCAGAACCTTCACCGCGACCCGCTTGCTGTTTCGCGTGTCCTCGGCTTGGAAGACGGAAGTGCCGACTCGTTCACCGAGCCGAAACGTCAGCAGCATGCTTCCACGGGAGAAGGGATCGGCTGCGGACATACATCAATTATATTGGACGGATCACTGCGGCTCGATGTGCACCAGTTCGGCGCCCCCCTCGACCGTCTGCCCGGCCTCGACGAACACCGCGTCCACCGTCCCGTCCACCGGGGCCTGAATGTCGTTCTCCATCTTCATCGCTTCCAGCACCAGAATCGTCGCTCCCTTGCGGACCACTTCCCCCTTCTGCACCATCACGCGCACGATCCGGCCAGGCATGAGCGCCCGGATCACCCCACCGCCCCCCACCTGGTCCTCGCTCCGCTTCCGCCTGAGCGAGAGGGGGTCGGTGATCTCCACGTGGATCGTCGAATCCGGAAGGCCGATCTGATGCGTCGTCCCCTCCTGATCGTGCACGATGGCCAGTTGGGTGCCGTCCTCGAGGCGGAGCGACCGCAGCGACTGTCCCGCGATGACCAGGTCGGCGACCATCCATCGATCGCCGACGCGCACGCGGTAGACGGTGCCATGCCGCTCGACCTCGACCGGGACCTCCTCGCCCGCATGCCGGGCGATGAACCTCACAGGCGGTCCTTGACCGCGTCGGAACGCGCGGCCCGCTTCCAGAGCGAGTCGTCCTCCGCGGGAAGACGGACGCGCTGCGACTCCTCGAAGGCCAGGATGGCAGCCGCAGCGATCGCGGCGTCGACCAGTCCGTTGCCGCCGCGCTCTTTGGTCAGCTCCGGAAGGAGACGGTCGATGAATCCCGTGTCGAACTTCGCAGCCTGAAAATCGGGGTGGTCCATCAACGCGGTGAAGAAGGGGATCGTCGTCTCGATCCCTTCGACGCGATACTCGCCGAGCGCCCGCTTCATCCGGGCGACGGCCTCCGGGCGGGTCGGGGCGTGCGCGATGAGCTTCGAGAGCATCGGATCGTAGAAGATCGGGACCTCGTAGCCCGCGTAGACGCCGTTGTCATTGCGCACGCCGGGGCCCTGCGGCAGGTTGAGATAGCGGATCCTGCCGGGCGACGGGGCGAAGTTCCGCGCCGGGTCTTCCGCGTAGATGCGGCACTCGATCGCCCGGCCGACCGGTTCGAGGTCCTCCTGCCGGACGCTGAGTTTCTCCCCCTGCGCCACCCGAAGTTGCTCCTTCACCAGATCGACGCCCCACACCATCTCCGTGACCGGATGCTCGACCTGCAGGCGGGTGTTCATCTCCAGGAAATAGAACTTCCGGTCCGGACCCATGAGGCACTCGATCGTCCCGGCGGAAACGTAGTCCACGGCCTTCGCCGCACGCACCGCCATGGCGCCGAGTTCGCGCCGCAGATCGTCGTCGACCACGGGCGACGGACACTCCTCGAGCACTTTCTGATGGCGGCGCTGCAGCGTGCATTCGCGCTCACCGATGGAGACGAGGTTTCCGTGCTGATCGCCGAGGACCTGGACCTCGATGTGGCGCGGCGAGGCAATGAACTTCTCCGCGTAGACGGAGCCGTCGCTGAAGAACGACTGCGCCTCACTCTGAACGCGCTCGAATGACGGGCGGAGGTCCTCTTCGCGCTCCACGAATCGCATCCCTTTCCCGCCGCCGCCCGCGCTGGCCTTGATCATGATCGGAAGGCCGGTCTGACGCGCGAACTCCGCGATCTCGTCGAACGACTTCACCGGATGGGTGAGGCCGGGAACGACCGGAACGCCTGCGGCCTGCATCCGCCGCCGCGACTCCGTCTTCGAGCCCATGGCCTCGATCGATTCCGGAGAAGGGCCGATGAAGGCGATTCCGGCGTCGCGGCAGGCCCGCGCGAACCCGGCGTTCTCCGAGAGGAATCCGTAGCCGGGATGGATGGCCTCGGCGCCGCATTTCCGGGCCGCGTCGAGGATCCGGTCGATCCGCAGATAGCTCTCGCGCGAAGGAGCCGGACCGATGGGCATCGCCTGATCGGCGTAGAGGACGTGCAGCGCGGCACGGTCGGCATCCGAGTAAACGGCCACCGTCGGATACCCGAGCTCGCGACACGCCCGGATCACCCGCACCGCGATTTCACCGCGGTTGGCGATCAGAACCTTCACGGCGCGCATTGTACGTCTGCTGTAAGATGCGCCGCATGACCGTAAACCCGGTGAAAGATCAGCGGCTGGAGATCCTTTCTGGCATCGTCGAAACACTGCTGCGCGAACTGAAGAATGGGACGGGGGACAAGGACCGCCGGCGCCAGGTCGAAGAATGGATGCGCACGCTCGCCGAGAAGTATCCGGAGTTCAACATCGAGACCGGCCTGCGCGACTACTACATTGCCGAAGCCACCCGCCTGCGCGGCGACTTCGACCAGACGTCGGAGCTGTCGGAGAAGCTCGCGCTCGGTCGGCAGGTCGAAACGTTTCTCGACCGCGCCGCCGATTACGATCGCCGCATCGCCGAGCGCTGAAGCGCTGCTGCGCTGCTGCGCTGCTGCGCCGCCCCCGGACACACCAAAGGCCCGCATCGCGGGCCTTTCGTCTGTTTCTGGTGCCCAAGGCCGGACTCGAACCGGCACGGTTTTCACCACACGCCCCTCAAACGTGCGCGTCTACCAATTCCGCCACTTGGGCAATCCCGTCACGCTATTTCTTCGCCGGAGCCGTGGGAGCGGCCGGCGCTGCACCGGACATGACCGACGACTTGGGCCGGCCTTGCATGATTGCCAGCGAGATCGAGGTGATCACGAACAGGACGAAAAATGCCGTGGTCAGCTTGTGCAGCAGCGTGGTCGCGCTGCGCGCGCCGAACGCCGTCTGTGAGCCGCCACCGCCGAACGCGCCGGCGAGGTCGGCCCCCTTCCCCTGCTGCACCAGAACGACGAGGCAGAGAAAGATGCTGACGATGACGTGCAATGTGACCAGAACGTAGATCATGGGTTCTCCGAGTGACCTCCAAACGAGGGTAAGCGGCGAATTCTTCCCTGAATCACCCCTCCGCGTCAAATCGGCGCCGGCCGCGCCACCCCTTCGCAAATCGTTGAAAACTTTGAAGAATCGAGCGAGGCGCCCCCAACCAGATACCCGTCCATCCGACCGTTCTGCCCCAGCTCCTCGATGTTGTCGGGGGTGACGCTGCCGCCGTAGAGGACCGGCGTCCGTTCCTCTGAGCCCGCAGGCCAGAAGCGACGCAGCGCCAGACGGATCTCGCCCACCATTTCCGCCACCAGCATCCCGGTCGCATTCCGCCCGGTTCCGATTGCCCAGATTGGTTCGTAGGCCACCACGACGTCCGCCCGACCGCCGGGCGCCGCCCGCTCGAGCTGCGCGGCGACGAACGAGGCAGCGCCGCCGCCGTCGCGCACGGCCTGGTCCTCTCCCACACAGAGAATCGGCGTGAGCCCGCTTTCGAGAGCGAGACGGAGCTTCCGCGCGACGCGTTCGTCCGTCTCGCCGTACAGCTTCCTGCGCTCCGAATGCCCGATGATGACGAACTCGGCGCCGCAATCGCGCAGCATCGCGGCCGAGACCTCACCGGTGTAGGCTCCCGACGGCTGATCGGCGCAGTTCTGTCCCGCGAGCGTCGCATTCCGCGCCAGGCCCGGGAGGTACGGAAAGGGAGGGGCGATCACGACGCGGATCCCGGGCGGGACTCGCAGGCGCCGCGTGTAGGTTTCAATTCCCTCGGGCGGCAGATTCATTTTCCAGTTGGCGATCGCGTAACGGCTCCGCATGTCCGCGCAGTGTACCGCCGCCCCTCCTATAATCGACAGCATGGGCGTTCCCGAATCGGAAGCGATTCCTTACGAGGCGCAGGACTTACGCGGCGAGCGGCTGCTGGTGCTGTCGCCCCACCCCGATGACGAGGTCATCGGCTGCGGCGGGCTCATCGCACTGCATGTCCAGGAAGGGCGCACGGTTCGCGTGATCGTGGCCACGGACGGGGCACAGGCGGGCGAAGCGAAGATCCGCGAAGAGGAATCGCGCGCGGCACTGGCACTGCTCGGCGGCGCATCGGTCGAGTTTCTCCGTTTTCCCGACCGCCGGCTCCGGGAGCACGCGGCGGAGCTGAAACAGCGCCTCCGCGCGGCGCTGCTCGAGTTCCTGCCGGACCTGATCGCGGTTCCGAATCCGGCCGAGATCCATCCGGACCACATCGCGCTGTCGTGCGCGTTCTGCGAACTGATCCAGTCGGACGAGACGCTCTTCGCCCGGCTGGCCGTGACGCGCGTGGCGTTCTACGAGGTCAGCGCGCCGGCGAGGCCGAATTGCCTCGTCGACATCAGCGCGGTCGCAGAGTCGAAATACACGGCCATCGCCA
>DATFUW010000171.1:0-5593 GCA_035260605.1 Thermoanaerobaculia bacterium
CGCGCGCGCGTACGCCAGAGGTAGACGGCCACACCGACGACGAAGATCGCCGACTCCAGGCAGATCGCCGCCCCCGGATGGTTCCACAGCCCGAGCCCTACCCGCGGACCGTGCGGCCAGAGCGGGAGGTCGGGACGATGCACGAGGAAATCGAGCACCCAGTGGCTGATCACACATGCCCCCACCAGCCACGCGCCGCGCCCGTAGCGGGTGAACGCGAAATAGAGCAGCGCGAACGCGGCCGCCCATGCGGCGGTCATGAGCAGGCTGTGGGTCCAGGGATAATCGTAGAAATCGAGCGGGCTCAGTCGCGTCGCCTGAGGATCGATCCGAACGTGCTCGATCCCGAAGAGCAGGAAGATCGGCCAGATCAGATCGGGGAGCATCACCGCGGCGGTGAGCACTCCCAGCGACGTGCGCGGCGCCGCCGGCCTGGCGTCGAAGGCGATCGCGTTGTGGCCGATGAACATGTTTCCACTGTACCAGCGCCCGAGCAGAGGACCGAGAGGTTCAGCCCTTCAGGATCTGCATGGCCACCGGGGTGATTCCGTTGATGATGAATTGCACGCCGATCGCGCCGAGGAGCAGGGCCATGATCTTGCTGAAGACGGCGCGGCCCCGATTTCCCATGATCCGCGACAGCGGAAGCGCGGCGAGCAGCACGACGTACGATACCGCGCCGATGCCCGCGATCGCCGCGAGCACCGCCCCCTTCTGTTCGATCCCCGGATAGAGATTGACCAGCACCATCACCGAGGTGATTGCCCCGGGGCCGGAGAGCAGCGGCACGGCGAGCGGAACGATGGCGATCGACGAGGGATCGATTTCCGCCTTGGCGACGTCCTGATCCTCCATCCGCTTCTCGCCGCCGACATCGGGGACGCGCCGCTCATCCGAAACGAGCGTGCGCAGGCCGTTGGACAGAAACAGGATCCCGCCCATGATCTGGAACGCGGGAATGGTGATGCCGAAGAACTGGAAGACGTAGTTGCCCGCGAGGAAGAACACGGTCAGCACGACGGTGCAGGAGATGGCGGCCACGAGCGCGACGCGGGCACGCCTGGAGCGCGACACGCGGTCCGTCAGCGCGACGAATGCCGGCACCACGGCGAGCGGATTCACCATGGTGATCAGCGCGGCGAACGAAAGGAGCGAGACCTTCCAGAGCGGCACGGGAGGAGATTATGAATGATGAGCCACCGGTGACGTGGCGCGATTTCCGCGTTCTTCATTCAGGGACCGGCACCACTTTGTCGTTTTCCACGTCGATGTACCAGAGCGCGCCGCTGCAGGGGCGGCCGGTGAGCCGCTCGACGAGCCGGCAGTAGCGCGCGACCTGGTCGCGGTCGTGCGCCAGGCGCGGCTCCGTGGGAGCGCCGCTCTTGTAGTCGATGACCAGGTCGGAGCCGGCCTCGCGGATCAGGCGGTCGATCCGCCGCTCGACCACGGCTCCTGATTCGTCGAGCTCGTGGACCGGCATCTCCCGGCCGATCGTCTCCGCGGCGAGGATGCGCCGGAACATCGCGGATTCGCGCACCACCGCGAGGCGGCGCAGCACGAGGTCCGCGGCCGCGCCGTCGGCCGCCTGCTCCACCGCGAGCTGCCCGACGAGCGCAGCGACGTCGCTGCTGCCGTCCCACCGTTCCAGCACACGATGGAGCAGCGTTCCCGCCAGCCGGTTTGCCGACGCCGCGCGGGCGATGGCCATTTCCGAACGCGGGAGCGTCTCGGCGACCGCCGCCGGCACCGGCACGATGCATTCCGGGAGCGGAGGGGCGGCGCCCGCCGGCGTTCCGGCGGCCTGGGGTCCGCTCGCGTGGACACGTTCGAAGGCCACCGGCACGAGCGCGCCGCAGATCGGGATGTCATGCACCACGGAGCCCTCTTCAGCGAAGCGCGATCCGTCCTTCATGTCGAAGATGTCCTGGACGTACTTGCCGAATCCAGCGCGGCTGATCTTGCCGGACGGGTCGCAGACGATCACCACGCGCGACTCGGCGCGGGTCATGGCCACGTAGAAGAGCCGGGCGCTCTCCGCTTCGTCGCGCAGTTTCGCCACGTCTCTCAGAGGAAGGCCGTCCGACTGCCGGCCGATGCCGGAAAGCGTGTCGAGACCGTTGCGGATCACGAGACTCGGCGGATCCTCGACGGTGAAAAACTCGGCGCTGTTGCCGCCGACGTGGAACTCGATGTCGGGAAGAATCACGGTGTCGAACTGCAGCCCCTTCGCCCCGTGGATGGTGAGGATGCGGACCGCGTTCGTCGTGTCGTCGAGCAGCGTCGGCTCGTTCTCTTCCGGGAGCTCTCGGCGGCGTGTGATCTCTTCGACGAACTGCCGCACGGATCCGCCATCGTTCCGGTCCCAGAAGAAGGCGATGGCCCGCAACTGTTCCAGCGACCGGAGCGGCTGGCGGACGTCGCGTGCTTCGCGGTAGACCGCTTCGATCCCCGTCGTTTCGATGACGTGGTCGATCAAACCGCTGACCGTGCAATGGCCGGCCACCTCGCGGAAGGACTCCAGCGTAGCGGCGAACGATCGCCAAGGCTCCGTCTCCGCCCGCAGCAGTCCCGCCGCGATCTCCGGATCGGAAAGCGCGAAGTACGGCGAGCGCGCCGCGGAGATCGCCGCGCCGCGGTCGTAGCGGTAGGCGATGGCCCGCAGCACGGCCACGAGATCGACCGAGGCCGGGTGCTCGAGCAGTCCCCCCATCGGCGGGACGACATACGGGATGCCGCGGCGGTCGAAGACCTCGAGGTAGTCGTCGATGTTCGTGCGCCGCCGAAAAAGCAGTGCGAAGCGCTTCCAGTCTTCGTGAGGGGGGCCGAGCATCCAGGAGGCGATCGCCTCTGCTTCGCGCATCGAGCGGTCCCCCGCGCCGCCGTCGCAGCCGAGAAACGTCAGCGGGATGGGATCGTCGTCGCGGGCCGGGAGTGCGGGCTCGAGCTGGTGATACTCCGGACGGAACACGTTGCGGTTGCGGTCGCCGAGCTCGAAGAGCCGCGTGCCGATGGCGTTGAGGGCGTTCACCAGCGCGGGCGTGCTGCGGTGTTGATCGCGCAGAATGCGCGGCTCGGCTCCCGCATCGCGCATGACCTTCGTGAACGCGCCGTAGGTCTCCGGGTCGGCGCGGCGGAAGGCGTAGATCGACTGCTTCGGATCGCCGACGACGACGGTTTTGCCCGGCACCCAGGCGCCCGAGCGGTCGCGCGCCAGCCGCTCGATGATCTCCGCCTGCACGCGGTCGGTGTCCTGGAACTCGTCGACGAAGATGCAGTCGAACTGTTGGCGGATGCGTTCGAGCGCGCCGGGGTGATCGAGCAGCCGGCGTGTGCAGAGGAGCAGATCGTCGAAATCGAGGACGCCGCGGACGCGCTTCTCCTCGTCCAGTCGGGCCACGAAGCGCCGCGTCAGCGAGCGCAGCGCCGCCGCGGCCCGGTGGCTGATCAGGAAGTCGTAGATGCACGAGCCGGGCTTTTCGCCGCGCAGTGTCCGCACTCCCTCCTTCCCGCCGCGGAAGTCCTTGAGCTTCACCGCCCGCAGATCGACCGCCGCCGGCGCGAAGAACTCCAGCCAGGCTTCGAGATCGCTGCCGGGCGGGGGAGGAGCGTTCTTTTTGAAATAGCCGGCGATGCGGTTCTCGCCGGAGTGCCGGGCCACGTCGTCGATCGCCTCGTACAGCGCAACCTCGATTTCGGAGATCGATCCGATCGAGTAGCGCGTCTCCAGCAGGAGATGCCGCCGGTCGACGAGCGAGAAGATCACGTTCGCGACGAGAAACAGATATCCGTAGTGATCGAGGAGTGCCTCCCACTCCTCGGCGGCGCTGGCGCGCGGGTGCTGCCGCGTCTCGTCGTCGATCCAGTCGTCGTAGATCTCCTCGTACAGCAGCGAGCGTTCGAACCCTTCGATGATGCGGAACTGCGGATCGATCCCCGCCTCGATCGGGAACTGCCGCAGCAGCGTCTGACAGAAGGAATGGATGGTCTGCGAGCGGAGGCGGTCGATCCGCTCGAGCTGTCGCGCGACCGCGTGGCGGACGCGTTCGCGGTCGTGCTCCGCGATCTCGAACAGCGAATGACCGCCGGCCGGCCACTGCGCCGGGCCCGACTCGAGCTGCACTGCGATCTCCTGCAGCGCCTGCTCGATCCTCCGCCCGATCTCGCCCGCCGCCTTTTCGGTGAACGTCACCAGCACGATCCGCTCCGGCGCGACCGGCTCCGGGCCGATGAGCCGTTTCAGCACCTCGGCCGCGATGGCCGTCGTCTTTCCGGTCCCGGCTCCGGCCTCGATCACCACGTTGTGCTGCCGCGCCGCCGCACGCTCCGCCGGCGCGAACGGGAAGGCCTGCTGCTGCGGGACGGTCATGCGAGCGACTCCAGGAGCGAGCGCGCGTCGCGCGCCGCGTCGAGCGCCCGCCGCTCGGCGGTCGAGTGGCGCGTGCGGCACGCGAGCTTGACCGGGCAGTACTTGCAGGAGTTGAACGACTTCGCATCGTCGCCCTCGTTGGGAAATGCGGGGAACCGCCCTTCGAGCATCGATTGGATGAAGAGGTCGAGCGTCCGGCGCAGCTCGGCTTCGATGTCGCGGAGCTCGAACGACATCTTCTGCGGATCGGTCCCGCGGACGACGAGCGGCTTGATCGCGCCGCTGACGCCGTCAAGAGCGGCGCCGAAGAACTCCGCCACGGCCATGGCGTACAGCGCGATCTGCAGGCGCACGCCCCGGTCGATCTTCTCGGCGAGATTCGTGTGCCGCAAGGCCTTGCCAGACTTGTAGTCGACGATGCGCAACTTCCCCCCGCCGCCGTCGATGCGGTCGATCGACCCCTGCACGCGGATCGGAACGCCGTGCGCCGTGAGGACGAACGGCTCGGGATGATCGGACGCCGCGCGGTTCGGGCGTTCAGGCCCGAAGCGGTACTCGTAATGATGGGGCCGCAGGCCGCGCTCCAGCAGGTCCTCGATGTCTCCGGCAAGGAAGGCGTG
Organism: Thermoanaerobaculia bacterium; assembly: GCA_035260605.1. Lineage (GTDB taxonomy): Bacteria > Acidobacteriota > Thermoanaerobaculia > Gp7-AA8 > Gp7-AA8 > Gp7-AA10. Next base: position 4,987 of record DATFUW010000171.1, read on the forward strand.
CAGGTTGCGCTTCGTCGTCCTGCGCTCGATGTCCCGCATCAGGCGGTTGAACGGCGGCAGGCGCGCCTCTTCGGCGTCGAAGACTTCGTCGACCAGCGCGTCGATGCGCCGCCGCAGTTCGGGATCGAGCTGCGGGAACGACGCCGATGCCCGCAGGAGCGCGGAGTCGTCGACCGTCCGGTAGAAGCGCTCCAGGATCTCGTGCCCGAGTTTTCCCTTGTCGCGCGGATTCAACTGCAGCTCGCGGTCGGGATCGTCGTAATCCTGCACGCCGAGGACGTGCTTGAGCAGAAACTTCTGCGGACACTCGCCGAAGTCTTCGAGGCGGGTGGGAGAGACGGACTGCAGTTTCCCGGCGATCGCGGCGCGCAGCGCATCGTCCGCGGTGACGGCGAAGAGGTAGCCGTCGAAGATCGACCGTGTGCCCGCATGGGCGAGCAGGAACTGCTGGCGTTCCCGGTTGGCGGATTGTGGGGTGATCGGTCGGCCGGCCGCCGTGCCGGCGAGCGGATCGCCGAACGGTTTCAGGAGCGGTGAGGGGCGGAGGATCTTTCCGGAGCGGTCGGTGACGCTGTGCGAGAAACGGATCGCCGTCGTTGCTCCGTCG
>DATFUW010000172.1:0-2587 GCA_035260605.1 Thermoanaerobaculia bacterium
CCGCTGCGGCCGCTGTCCACGACGATTGCAGCAGCGCCGTCGGGACCTCCGGCCTGGGCGGAAGGTTGTAGGCGCGCTCGTCGCCCCGGATCAGGAAGAAGGCGTGAATGCCGCCGACACTGGTGTCCGTGGGGTTGTAGATCTTCGCGTCGGCCATGCCGGCGCCGTGGAGCTGCGCGATGCGCCGGTCGGCGACGCGCTGCATCTCCTCGAGATCGCCGAAGAGGATCGACTCCGTCGGGCAGGCCTTGGCGCACGCCGGCACGAGCCCGGCCTTCTGGCGGTCGTAGCAGAACGTGCACTTGAACGCCCGGCCGTCGTGGGGGCGGCGGTCGATCACCCCGAACGGACAGGCGACGACGCAGTATCCGCATCCATTGCAGATGTCTGGCTGCACGAAGACGCCGCCGAACTCGGTGCGGATGATCGAACCGGTCGGACACGACTCCAGACATCCCGCCACTTCGCAGTGCTTGCAGACGTCCGAGGAGAACTCCCAGGTGAGGTGGTGCGGATCGTTTCCCCCCTTTCCGATCTCCGCCTCACGCTCCACGAACTTCACGTGACGCCACGTCGAATGCCCAAGGGCGAGCGTGTTGTCGTACGAGAGTCCGCTCCATGCGTATCCGTCCTCCGGCACGTCGTTCCACTCTTTGCAGGCCACTTCGCAGGCCTTGCAGCCGATGCAGAGCGTCGAGTCGGTGAAGAATCCGGTGGTGCTCACGCGCTCTTCCTGACGCTGCATGTCAGCGCTTTCGATTCGAAGATTCGCACGTTCGGCTCCTCGGAGATGGCCAGCAGGTCGTTGACCACATCTCCCTGCACGATTCCGCGATAGCCCCAGTGATAGGGCAGTCCGACCTGGTGGATCCGGCGCCCGTCGAGCGACAGCGACGGCATGCGGCTGGTGACCAGGGCGCGCGCCTCGATCGACGCGCGGGCGGTGGTGATCGTCACGCGATCGCCGTTCCGGACGCCGACTTCACGCGCCAGCTCGGGAGAGATCTCGGCGAAGAGCTCCGGCTGCAACTCCGCGAGGTGCGAGAGCGTCCGCGTCATCCCGCCGGCGGTGTGGTGTTCGGTGAGCCGGTACGTGGTGAGCACGTAGGGGAAACGCTCGTCCGGCGAGGAGGCGTATGGATTGTCGGGACGCTCCTTCGTCTCCGCCGCTGGGTTCTTTTCGTGGTCCGGATAGAGCTCGTTCCCGACGTTCGACTCCAGCGGCTCGTAGTGCGCCGGCAGCGGCCCGTCCTTGAGGCCGGACGGAACCCAGATCCAGCCGACGCCGTCGGGATGCATGATGAACGGCTCGTCGCCGGCGAGCGCCGCGTCGCCTTTCTTTTTTGGATCGCCCTTCGAATCGGGCCGCTTCGTCTTCGTGAAATCGGGGACGTCGTGGCCAGTCCACTCTCCCTTTTCCGCATCCCACCAGACGAGCTCCTTCCGCTCGCTCCACGGTTTTCCATCGGGATCGGCGGAGCAGCGGTTGTAGAGGATGCGCCGGTCCTTCGGCCAAGCGAAGCCCCAGCCGTGTCCGTAGCGGCCGTGCGGCTGGCGTTTGTTCGCCAGGTTCTCGCCTCCCGCGTAGACGCCGGAGTAGATCCAGCAGCCGCACGTCGTGGAGCCGTCGGCCGCGAGGTCGGCGAAGCCATCGACCAGTTCCTGATCGCCTTTCCAGCCGTTGATCTCGCGCGCCACCTCGTCCGCCGGATCGTCGGAATAGTCCCAGACGAGCGCGCGCAGCGGAGCATCGCGCTTCTTCCGCGACTTCTTCACCTTCTCCTTGAGGCGCCGCCCGAGCTGCACCATGAACCACGCTTCGTTCTTCGCGTCGCCCGGCGGATCGATGGCCTTCTGATGCCACTGCAGCAGGCGCTGCGTGTTCGTGAACGTCCCTTCCTTCTCCACGTGTGCGGCGGCGGGAAAGAAGAACACCTCGGTTTCGACGGTCGTGGGATCGAGCTCCCCGCTCTTCACCTCGGGGGAATCGCGCCAGAACGTCGCCGTCTCCGTCTCCACGAAGTCGCGCACCACGAGCCATTGCAACTTTCGCAGCGCCATGCGCTCGAGCTTCGCGTTCGGCGCGCCGACGGCCGGGTTCTGTCCCATGATGAAGAGCCCTTCGAGCTTGCCGTCTTCCATGTCCAGCCAGTAGCCGAAGTGCGAATGATCGCCGGTCTTGCGCGGTAGCCAGCCGAATCCGAAGTCGTTGTCCTTCGTCGCCTTCCCGCCGTAGTACGCCTTCAGCAGGCTGACGATGTACTTGTCGATGTTGTACCACCAGCCGCGCGGCGACTGATGGACCTTCAGATACCCGGCGAGGCTCGTTCCGTCGGGGCCGTCGCTCGGCATGGGCAGATATCCGGGAAGGATGTCGAAGAGCGTGGGGATGTCGGTCGATCCCTGGATCGAGGCGTGCCCGCGGAGGGCCAGGATGCCGCCGCCCGGCCGGCCGATGTTGCCGAGCAGCAGTTGCAGGATGGCGGCGGTGCGGATGATCTGCACGCCGACGGAGTGCTGCGTCCAGCCGACGGCGTAGCAGATGGCCGCAGTCTTGTCGCGCCCGGACGCGTTCGTGAAGACGTCG
>DATFUW010000173.1:0-5909 GCA_035260605.1 Thermoanaerobaculia bacterium
CGGCTACAACATGAGCGTCGCGGTGTGGGTGGGGATCATCGCCCTGGCGGGCCTCGATGCCGAGACCGGCGTGGTCATGCTGCTCTACCTCAAGTTCGCCCATCGGAAGTGGGTCGAGGAGGGACGCCTGCAGACGCTCTCAGACCTGCGTGAGGCGATCGTCGAAGGAGCGGCGAAACGCGTCCGGCCGAAGCTGATGACCGTGCTGACGATGATGATCGGTCTGGTGCCGGTCCTCTGGAGCATGGGAACCGGGGCCGACGTCATGAAGCGCATCGCCGCGCCGATGGTCGGCGGACTGGTGACCTCGTTCCTGCTGGAGCTGACCGTCTATCCGGCGATCTTCGCCATCTGGCGGAGCCGCACCCTGGAACGCGAACGGGAAGCCGCCCCGCACCGCCCGCTCGAGCCGGCGAAGGCATGAACCGGGATGCGAATCGCTCGACGCGTGGGCTCCGGCGCTCCGGCGTGCACGCCCTCACAACGGCTGGCAAATCGGAGCAAATGCCGCCATGATGCGAAGGTGACGACCGACGACTTCCGCCGGTGGATCGAGAACTTTCGCGCCGCAACCGCGCGGGAGGAGGAGGAGTGGCGGAACCGGCCGCTGCCTCCGGAGACCGCGTTGCAGCACGCCCTCGCCGAGCAGGCCGTGGGCGCCGATGTGCCGGGCGGCGGGAATCACGAAGAGGATGGCCGCGGAGATTTCCACCGCGACGACCGCGCGCCGGCCCGGTCGAAAGGAGATCGGGAATCGAGCCGGCAATCAGCGCGGCCGCGGTGATCCACCGCGTCATCGCCAGGAGGGCGTGGGAATCACGTCCGCTCTCCCTCGGCCAGCTTGTGGGAATCGGCGCTGGTGAGATCGAGGCCGTAGACCTTCTTCAGCTCGACGATCTTCTGCCGCGACTGGCGCCCGAACGGCGCCTTCCCTTCGAAGGCGTGGAGCACGATTCCCTCCAGCAGGTCGCCCAGGGAGATGTCGTGGTATTCGGCCAGCCCCTTGAGAACCTTGAGCAGGCGCTTCTCGATGCGAATCCCGGTCTGCACCCGCTCGATCCGCTTCTGTACCATGGTACCACTGTACCATTATCGCAGCAGGCGCACCAGACGCGTCAGGCGCTGATCCAGCCCGCCATGCGTGAGCGCCGCTTCGCCGGCCTGACACGCGGCGCGCGATCGCGCCGTGGCACCGAATTCCATTGCTATTGGGAAGACGGAATATCGCTCGAACGGCTCCGCGAAGCCAACGCCTTCGGCGTCGCCGGCCGGACCACAATGACCCCTCTCATTCCGTTCATTTCGTGCAGCGTGCAGACGTACCGATAGGTGCCGGGCCGCGTGAACACGCGAGCGTAGCTCTCTCCCGGCTGCAGATATCCGGAATCGAACGGCTTGACCGACGCCGGCAAGGCGACGTCGGCCGCGTTCATGGCCTTGGTCTCGTCATCCACGACGTTGTGAACCGTGCTCGACGTATTTCGCCACACCACGCGCGATCCCACGCTCACCTCGATGTTGGCAGGGGAGAAAGTCATGTCCGTCATGTGGACCTGAGTGGTCTGCGACTCGATCTGCCGGGAGCGGCGCAGCTGAGCCAGCGATTGCGTAACACGGCAACTTTGTGCAAGTTGCTCCACGGAATCCACCTCGAACACGGGTGCGTGATCCGAATCGTTGATATCCGTCAGACGCGTGAGGCGGCCGGTCACATGAACGAGAGCGTTGATGTTTCTGGCGAAAAGCAGCGGGCTTTCAGTCAGGAGCATCGGCCTTGCCTGCAGCCGATAAAACCTGCGAGAGCGGAACAGCGTGAGCTTCGGCATCGCTCCGCCCGTTGTCAGACACCCGTCCAGCCCACTCGCGGATGCGTGTGCTGCATTCTTTGCAGGCCGCTCCAGGGGGCCATCAGCGGAGGTTGCGGGCGTGGTTCGGACCGAGGGCTTCGAACTCGAAGCGGGAATCTGATCCGGCTCGCTTTGAGCCGTGCTCTCCAGCGCCGCAGCGTCTTCCTTGGTCATAGCGATGACCGGCGTCGCTCCAGAGACGGCTGCCCCTCCCGGCACCATCAGGTGAGCAACGTCATTGCCCGTGACGTCAACCACTCCCATCAGGCCCTTCGCCATCCTGGCCATGGCGTGATCCACGAGCGTGAACTTGCCGGGCATCTCAGCTTTGAACTCCAGAATGGCTGCCGCGCCGGGAGGAACGCCGGCGGTCTGGACGCCCTTCAGCGGGGGCGAGAGCAGTGAACCGAGCTGATATTCGCGCGTGAAGATCTCGCCGACCAGGTGTAGTGACGAGGTCGCATTCGGCCCGGCATTCCCAAAAAAGAGTCGAACGGTTTCGCCGACCGATGCTTGCAGCGGGTGTCTCGTCGAGAGTGCATCCGTCGCGCCGTTGAACACAAAGTAATCCGGCGACTCGGATAACAATTTCGCTTCACTGAAGGTCTGCAGCCCTGATTTCCCCCTGGCCGCGGACGTATAGATTTCACCCTGCATGACGTAATACTCGTGATCGACGGGCGGCAGGCCGCCCGGCGGCTCGACCAGGATCAGGCCATACATGCCGTTGGCGACGTGATCGGCGATCATCGGCGTGCCGCAGTGGTAGACGAACAGCCCCGGTGTTGTGGCTTGGAAGGTGAACGCCTTCGTCTGACCGGGAAGAACCTGCGAGAGCACCGCGCCGCCACCCGGCCCGATGGCCGCGTGGAAATCGACGGAATGCACCATGTGGCTGCTGGCGTCGTTGTGCAGCGTGACCTCGACCGTATCGCCTTGTCGTACACGGATCATCGGAGCGGGGACTTTGCCGTTGAACGTCCAATAGCGGTACGTTGCGCCCGCGAGCGGGTCGAGCGTCCCGACCACTTCCTTCGCCACGAGCGGAACCCTGACGAGGGTTGCAGGTCTGTTTCCCACGGAAGCGGGAACATCGGCAGGATCGCGAGCGATCTCAGGAATCACTGCGTTGCCGGCAAGGGCTGCACTCGCTCCATGAAGCAAGAGCGCCAAAAGAAGGAACTCGATCTTATGTCTCCACATACGACTGATCTTCGTCCCCTGCGGGACGGCCGGCAATGGAACGTGCATACCCTCGCCGGAGACGTTCGTACCGGTTGGCGCGGGGCCTCGAAGGAACGTGAGGCCGGCCAAAACGCGATAGCATCCTTCGATCGTGAACGGGTACCGCTACATTCTCCTGCTCCACGTCCTGGGCGCGACGATCTGGACGGGAGGGCACCTCGTTCTGGCAACGCGCATTCTGCCGGCTGCCCTCCGCCAGCGCTCAGCAGCGACACTTCTGGCATTCGAGCAGCGGTACGAGGCCATCGGTTTGCCGGCGCTCGCCCTCCAGGTGGCCACCGGTGTTTGGCTGGCCTGGCATCTCGTGCCGTTGAGTCTCTGGCTGTCGTGGAGCAATCCGGTCTCCCGCATGCTCGTGCTGAAGTTCTCATCGCTGGCGATCACCATCGCCTTCGCCCTCGATGCACGATTCCGCGTGCTTCCCAGGCTTCGCGACGACAACATCCGATCGATGCTGCCGCACATCATTACGGTCACGACGCTGGCCGTGGTGTTCGTGATCGCCGGTGTCGGCATCCGCACGGGCGGCTGGTCGTGACGGGAGAGTGGCGTCAGTGCGGGTGCTGGCCGCCCTTCGACACGACCTCGCGCTCGAACTCTTCGGAGGTCATCGTCTCGTCCAGGATCGGCAGAAGCACCTCTTCTTCATCTTCGAAATGCGCAAGGATCAGACCGAGGAGCTGGTCGGCGCGTTGGCCGAAAGCGATCGGGTCGGCCCCGGTGCTCGTCGATTGGTGTTCGAGCTCGTCGATCCAGCGGCCGACGATCCGATGCTCGCGTCGCATCGCGGCGGTGAACTCGTACCGTCCGCTGCCGGCCTTCGCGTCCACGAGGGGATAGAGCACTCTCTCCTCCCATTGGGCATGCGCAACGATGTGCAATCGCAACGCCGCGACGAGCTCCTGCATGATGGTCTGCTGCTCGGAGGGCGCGGCGCGGGCAATGGAACCGATCATCGCGCTCACGTGCGCGAGATGCTTCCTGATCTCCACGTGCTCCTGGCGAAAAGCCTCGGTCGTTCGCCTCATGGGTGCACATGCATCGAGGCGGTGACGAGAAACGCACTGTCCTCGAGCACCTCGATCCCGTGGGTGACGCCATGATCCACGATGGCAATGGTTCCCGGAAGCAGGTCGTACTCTCGATCACCGGCGTGCACGCGGATGTGACCGCGCACCGTCTGCAGCGAGACGCGGCCGTGATCGTGGTGGTCGGCGATCCGAGCTTTCGCGGGCAGCGTGCGCAAGACGACCTGAAAGTCGGACGAAGCGACCAGGACCTTGCGGCCGTCGCCGCGGAGCGCATCGACTTCTTCGGTGAGATCAAACGCCGCCGAGCCGGTGCGAACGTGTTCGTTCATGATTTCCTCCCGAACCGTAACCTAGCACTCGGAAACGGGCGCGGCGATGGAATGGATGTACCGCTTGGCGGGACAAACGTCTAAATCAGCTTCCTCTGCATCGCATGCATTACCGCCTCGAGCCGATTGTGCGTTCCGAGCTTTCGGTTGATGTGGTGGAGGTGATTGCGGAGAGTCTGCCGGCTGATGTCGAGCTCGTGGGCGATCGTATCCGCGTCCTGCCCTTCGGCGAACATCCTCAGAATCTGCCGCTCCTGTTCGGACAGCGCCGAAACCGGAACGAGTGCCTTCGCCTCTTCGCTGCTGGCAATGAGCTGACGCGACACGTCGACCAGCCGGCGCGCCAGATCCTCGGCCTCCTTGCGCCGCGTGATGTCACGAGCCATGTGAACGACGACGCGGTGGCCGGTGCGCGGATTGTCGAAGACGATTGTGGAGACGTTGACCCAGACCCGCGCGCCGTTGCGCGTCTTGACGCTCAGGTCGAAATCGGGAACGTTCGACTTCCGCACTGCGCATTCGATGATCGTGCAGTTCTCGTGACAAAAGCGCGTGCCGAGCGGACCGACACCTTCGAGGATCTCGAAACACGACTTCCCGAGCGCCTCCCGGGCCGAGTACCCGAACAGCGCCGCGGCTGCCTTGTTCCAGGAGACGATCTCGCCGCTCTCGGTCAGCGAGAACACCGCGTCGCTCGTGTGTTCGAGCAGATCGAACAGCTCAGCTTCCAGCACCGCATTCTCCGGATGTCTGTCCCGCGCGGGAGTATGAACGATTCATTGTCACAGCGTCCTATCACGTCGACGATGAGCCCGACAAGGAGGATCCCGATGAACACACGACAACTGCTTCGCTCCGAGCTCTCCGTCGATGTCGATGAACAGATCCGGATTCTGCGCGTAACGCCGGAGGGAAAAGCGGGAGCGGCCCTGATGACCGTCGTACGCCATCCCGATTTTCGCGTGCATCTGATCACGCTCGGCCGGCGGGTGCAGATCGGGTGGCACAGCAATCCGGGTCAGGTCACGGTCGAGTGCCTGGCGGGTCTGATTCGCATGCACACGCTGCACCGCGACTACGACCTTCCCGCCGGCGAAGCGCTCAGCCTCGGGCGCGACGTCGGCCACGACGTCGAAGCGCTCCGCGACAGCGCATTCATGGTGACGATCGCTCGACCTGAAGCCGACGTTCCGGCGCTGTTCGGCGGCGCCCGGTGGGTCCTGCCGACACACGACTCCGCGCTCCCTGAGAAGAGTTCAGAGGCGAAATTTCACGTCGCTGAATCGCGGCATCTGCCTTGGCACGATACCGCCCCAAGGCGCGACGTTGGAACATCTCCGTGAACGAAGGGAGCTGTTTCGATGAACGCAAGCGGACGGATCGATGCTCGCGGAAGGCGATTCTGGAGCTGACCGTCTACCCCGCGATCTTCCGCATGTAGAGCCGGCTCTCAGCCG
>DATFUW010000174.1:0-2023 GCA_035260605.1 Thermoanaerobaculia bacterium
GCTCGTGCGGGTTCTGCAACGTCACCACGGGCCGCCCGTACGCCCCTCCTTCGTCCGAGGAACCGCGGGCGGTGGCCGAAGCAGCGCGGAGGATGAATCTACGGTACGTCGTGATCACCTCCGTCACGCGCGACGAGCTCCCCGACGGCGGGGCGCGCCAGTTCGCCGACACCATCCGTGAGGTCCGCCGGAGTCTTCCCGGCGCGGCAGTCGAAGTACTCACGCCCGACTTTCGCGGCAACGCGGCGTCGGTCCGCACGGTGGTCGAGGCCCGCCCCGACTACTTCAACCATAATGTGGAGACGGTGCCGCGGCTCTACGATTTCGTGCGTCCCGGCTCACGCTTCCCGCGATCGATCGGCGTCTTGCGCTCGGTGCGGACCATGGACCCGTCGATCGCCACGAAGTCCGGCCTGATGCTGGGGCTCGGCGAGCGCCGCGACGAGGTGATCGACGTCCTGCGGCACCTGCGCGACGCCGGCTGCGAGATCGTGACGATCGGCCAGTACCTGCAGCCGAATCGCGAGAAACTCGAGGTGGTCGAATACGTCGAGCCGGCGGTGTTCGACGAGTACCGTTCGATCGGCGAGGAGCTCGGGTTCCGCGCCATCTTTTCGGGGCCGTTCGTCCGCAGTTCGTACATGGCGGACGTCGTCGCGGCGCGATGATCCACCTCGACCTCTATCTCGACTACCTCGCGGTCGAGAAAGGGCTGGCGAAGAACACCCTCTCCTCCTACGGCACCGACCTGCGGAAGTTCGGCGCCTGGCTGGAGGGGCAGTCGATCGAGCTCGGCGCCGTCGACCGCGGGCAGATCGTCCGCTACTTCCAGTCGCAGCGGACCGCCGGAATCTCGGCACGCTCCGTGGCCCGTTCCCTGGCCGCGATCCGCGGGTTCTTCCGCTTCCTCGTAGCCGAGCGGCATCTGAGCCACGACCCGACGGAGAACATCGACAACCCCAAGCTGTGGACCAACCTACCGAAGTCGCTGCAGCCCGCGGACGTCGAGGCACTGCTCGACGCACCCGACCGGAACACGGCCGAGGGGCTGCGCGATGCGGCCATGCTCGAGCTCCTCTACGCCACCGGGCTGCGCGTCTCGGAGCTGATCCGCGTGCGCATCGAGGACCTCGTCCTCGACGCCGGCTTCGTGCGCACGATGGGAAAAGGATCGAAGGAGCGGATCGTGCCATTCGGCGACAGCGCACGGGCGGCGATCGTGGCCTGGATGGAGCGCGGCCGGCAGGAGTTCGTCAAACGCCCCGATCCGTATCTGTTCCTCTCGATGCGCGGCCGGCCGATGTCGCGCCAGTCGTTCTGGATGAAGATCGTCCGCTACGCCAGGCTGGCGGGGATCCGGTCGCACATCTCGCCGCACGTGTTGCGGCACTCGTTCGCCACTCACCTGCTGGAGAACGGAGCCGACCTCCGGTCCGTCCAACTGATGCTTGGGCACTCCGACATCTCCACCACGCAGATCTACACGGAGGTTTCGCGGGCCCGGCTGCAGAAGATGTACGATCGGTTTCACCCGCGGGCATAAGCGCCCGCCGGTCGGCGGTTGTCGTTTTTCGATGAAACGGTCCCTCATCAGCGCGCTGCTCCTCGCCTGCGCCATTCCGGCGGGCGCGAGCATTGCCCTCTTCACCGACGGGCGCTCGATGAAAGTGACCGGCTACAAACTCGTCGACCAGGACTCCATCGAGCTGATGTTCCGCAACGGCGGGGCGATGACCCTGCCGCTGTCGCGCGTGGAGCGGATCGTCGACGACGAGGTGGTGGAGCCGGCGGAAGAGCCCGCCGTGAAGCAGATGATCGCCGCGGGGATGTTTCCGAAGCGGTCGTGGCACTATGATCCGGTGCGGGGACCGATCTTCCATTCGAAGTACGACCGGGTCATCGTCGACGCGGCGAAGAAGTACGACGTCGACGCGGCGCTGATCTCCGCGGTGATCAAGGCGGAGTCGGACTTCAATCCGCGCGACATCTCCGGCAAGGGGGCCCGCGGGCTGATGCAGCTCAT
>DATFUW010000175.1:0-2489 GCA_035260605.1 Thermoanaerobaculia bacterium
AGGGGTACGGGAATCTGATCATCCTCGACCACGGAAATCGCGTCTTTTCGCTCTATGGGAACCTCCAGTCGCCAGCCGTGACGGCAGGCGATCGTGTCCGCGCTGGACAAGTGATTGCACGGGTGGGCGAGTCGGAAGAGAGTGATCTCGGCACCCTCTATTTCGAGATTCGGCAGGAAAATAAGCCGGAAGATCCACAGAAATGGTTGCGATGATGAACAAGAAGAAAGTGGTGTTCGCCGCCGTCTCCGTCGCCCTGCTGCTGACCCTGGTCGGCGGCGCGGTATTCGGACAGGTCTCGCAGCGGAACAACGTGTTTCGCTACCTGAGCATCTTCACTGAAGTGTTCGACCTGGTCCGCAACAACTACGTCGAGCCGGTCTCCTCCGATCAGCTCATGGACGGCGCCTTCTCCGGCGTCACCGACGCGGTCGACGAGTTCAGTTACTACATCCCGCCGGCGCAGATGGCTGCGTACAGCAGTTACCGCGAGGGGGACGATAATGGCGTCGGCCTCGTGGTGACGAAGCGTTTCGGCTATGCGTACGTCATCGCGGCGGTTCCCGGCTCGCCGGCGGCGAAGGCTGGGATCGAGCGTGGCGACTTCCTCGAGCAGGTCGACGGGAAGCCATCGCAGAAGCTGGCTATCTGGCAGGTCCGCAGCATTCTCGGCGACGGCAAGCCGGTGCACCTGCAGGTGCTGCGCGGCGGCCAGACCAAGCGCGACGAGTTCACGATCACTCCGGTGGACTTTCATCCGCTCGCTCCGACGGTGAAGCACTACGGCACGGTGGCCTACATCAAGATTCCGTTCTTCGAGAAGGGGACCGCGGCGCAGCTCCGCAGCGATCTCGAAGCAGTGCGCAAGAGCGGCACGCGCAAGCTGATCATCGACGTCCGCGGCAACGCCGGCGGAGACGTCGACGAAGCGGTCCATGCCGCCGACGAGCTCCTCACCAGCGGGCTGATCACGTCGCTCGAGGGGCGGCGCATCGATGGCAAGCGCTGGCAGGCCGACCGCAACACCGACTATGACGGCGACGTCGAAGTGCTCACCGACAACTCCACCGCCTCGGGCGCGGAGATCTTCGCCGCGGCCATCGTCGGAAACGGACGCGGCAAGGTCGTCGGCGTCAACACGTACGGCAAAGCGATCGTGCAGAAGCTGATCTCGCTGCCGAGCGGCGGCGCCGTCTGGATGACCATCGGCCACTACACCGCGCCGGATCTCAAGCCGATCAAGGACGGCGGCGTGAAGCCCGACGTTCTGGTCGACCTCACGCCACTGGTGCTGCGCGACCGCAACGGCAACGTCACGCCGCCCGACCAGCGCGAGGACCTGATTCTGGAGAAGGCCCTGACGATGTACGACGAGCCCATCCCGGCTTCGGTATCAAAAAAAGCGGCCTAATCTGGCGCCTGATGGCACCTCCCTCGCACTTCCAGTCATCGAGGTGACCGAAGGGAGGACCCGATGGAACGCATCGACGAAGCACCGCGGCACGACTGGAAAGCCAAAGTGTCGGAGATGAAGTCCAGGGGCCGATCGAAGCTGGAGTCCGCACGGACGACAGCGGACCGGTCTCTCCATGAGCACCCGGTGATGTGGGCCGGGGTGGCGGCGGGCGCCGGTCTGGCGGCGGGGGTTGCAACCCGCATGATCGGACGGCGGCACAGCGACGACACCGAGGCCATGTACATCATCGAGGCGTGCTGATGCCGGGCGGCGGGCCGTGAGCCCGTCGCCTTTTTTTTCGTTACACTATACGAAGCATTTCGTAATCTCTCCTAACTTTTCTCCACTTCGCGCGTATCAGATGCGATGCGACGAGCGGCGTGCCTCGTGCTCTTCCTTGCCGCGGTGCCGGCGTGGTGCGGCACGATCCACATCACCCGCGCCGGCGGGCCGATCCGGATCGACGGAGACCTCTCCGATCCGGGCTGGAAGAATGCCACGCGCGTGGACCAGTGGTGGGAGACGAACCCCGGAGACAACGTCACCCCGAAGGCGAAGAGCATCGCCTATCTGGCGTACGACGACCACTTCTTCTATGCCGGGTTCGAGTTCGACGATCCCGATCCCTCGAAGATCCTCGGCCCGTACAACGACCGCGACCACATCGGCAGCAACACGGATGACTACGGCGGTGTGATTCTCGATACGCGGGACGATCACAAGACGGCGATCCTGTTTCTGGTCAATCCGCACAACATCCAGTACGACTCGGTCAACGACGACACCACCGGCAACGAGGACTCCGCTCCCGACTTCTTCTGGGACTCGGCCACGAAGATCAACGGCCACGGCTGGACGCTGGAGATCCGCATCCCCTTCTCGACGCTCCGCTACGCGGGCTCGTCGCCGGAGTGGGGAATCATGCTCTACCGCAACTGGCCGCGCGACCGGCGCTATCAGATTTTCGCCAACCGGATTCCGCGCGGGAACAACTGTTTCATCTGCAACGAGGATGAGCTCACCGGCCTGACGG
>DATFUW010000176.1:0-3876 GCA_035260605.1 Thermoanaerobaculia bacterium
ACGCCCGCTGCTGTTCGCCCTGCTGCGTGCTCCGCTGCGCTGGATCTGGCTGAAAGTCTGGCCCCTGCTGCCGTAGCGGCAACTGGCAACCGGGAACCGGCAACCGTTCATGACCTCACTCGATCGGAACCCAAATGGACTTTCTCGGTGAAGTCCACGCCGCTTGCTGCGAGCAGATCGACCGCAGGTGTCGCACCGCGGAGGTGATGGACTCTACCTCCGCGTGGCGGTCATGCTGTGCGTTCCCGCCTGCTGCATCGGCTACCGGGATCCAGTACCGCATGTAACGGGCGAACGTCGATGTCCTCGCCGCCGCCGCATCGACTGCGCCGATTCTCTCGTCACCCGCTGAAGATGTCCAGAACGTCGCCATGCGGATCCGCATGGATCAGCGTGCGATGACTTTTCCGAGGACGAGCTCGCCGACCGCGGCCGCGGCGCACGCACCGCTCAAAATCAAGAGCTCCGTTTGCGGGGCGGGGACGCGCGAGAGGCCGTAAAACGTCTGTAGCGTGGCCCCCGGCCCAACCAGGATCTCCACCGCGCCGAAGCCTGCGGCGAGAAGCATCACGACCATGACGGCGGCGAGCGTATTCAACAGCAGCCGCATCGACGTTCGGCCTCGGATCGTTCGACGAAGCCGCATCACCAGCAACACGCAGACGGCGAGCACGGCCGCGACCAGCGCAATGGACAACCATGCGCTTCCGGCGATCATCGTCGCGACCCTCCCGGGATCCGCACGCGTCTCGATCGGAAACCTGGGGTCGGGCGGAAACCGCAACTCTCGGATGATCGGCATTTTCGTGTCTTTCCGAATCTGACCGGAATTGGCCCATTCACGAGCACCATCCGGTGCACGTCGATGGCGCGGGCCTTTCAGACGATAGGGAAACCAGCGCTTCCGTCACTCCCCTTATGATACGAAGAACGGAGGTCAACATGAATCGCCCTCGATCCCGCGTGGTCGTGATCTTGATGCTCTTCTTGGCATTGGCTTTGGTTGCTCCCCGCGTGGCTGATGCGTGCCAGAACTGCAGATACTCACCAAATCACTGGGGCTTTTGCTACGACCTGTACCCGACCGATATCGGTTATGACAGCTGCTCGACCGTGGTGGTTGACTCGTTCAATGGCACCACGGATTGCCAGCTTTCCGGCGCGGGCTGTGGGTCGGGTGGTTATTCGAACCCGTTTTGTGAGTGGACGGACCCCTTCACCGGCCAATGCATCATGAACCTCTACTGACGGGGCGGATGCTCCTTGCCGGTCTGTTCCTGCTCTCGGCGGCTGGCGCGGCGCCGTCCGGCGCGGGCTACGAGATTGCCATCAAAATCGAACCGCCGCGGGCGATCGCGGCCATCTCCCTGCGCAGCGGAACCGACATCGTCCCGGTGCCGATTCGCGCGGGAAAGATCCTCGTTCCGGCGAATCTGGCGTTGCCGTGGACCGTCAGTTCGACCCGTTTCGAAGCGACGACCTACACGAGTTCCGATCTCGAGAACCGCCGGCCGTTTCTCATTCGCGAACTCGGCATCGTTCGGGGTGCTTTGCAGCGCGCCAAGTGGATCGACGAGACGCACTTCACGTTCATTCTCTGCCGCAACAGGACGGAAAACGCGGAAGAAGTCGCGTTCACCATCGATCGCGCCGGCCAGTTCGAAATCGCGGTGCCCGCAGGCGTCTACGCCGGAGTGGTCCTTGGGAATTCCAGCGGGACACGGATTCGATCCTCCATCATCGTGGCGCCGGGACGGGTCACGAGGATTCCCGACCTCGATCTCGAGCCGACCGCACGGGTGACGCTTCGCGTGGTCGATGCGAAGCGCAAGTCGCCGATCTCCGGTGCGGCGGTGACGTGGTCCGCCCCCCCTGCCCTTAATTCGGAGGCGGCGAACATTCTCTACGCGAATCCGTGGTCGGGGGTTACCGATCGGCACGGCGCCGTGACGTTCGCCAGCATCGGTCCCCCGCCGATTCCTCTGGTTTGGCGCGTCACTGCCGACGGCTACGCCCCGCAGCGAACGAGAGCGTTGGATTTACGGGACCCACGTCCGGTCGAGCCTCCCGACATCGGGTTGCGTCCGCAGCCGACAATCCTCGTGCGGGCATTCCTCCCGCGAGACCTGCCGGGCGAGTTCCGCGACGCGACATTCGTGTTGTCGGACGCTGACGAAGCGAACTCGCTTCGGTTCGTGCCGTCGAAGCGGACGGCGTTTCGGGAAGGGGAACTCAAGCTCACGGCGGATTCGTACGGTCCTAAACGTCTGTCGGTCGTGGCGACTGCCGGCAGATCGATTGCGTACCGCGATTTCGACGTGCTCTCCGAAACAACCCGCGTCGATCTGATGATCACGCCGTCCGTCATCCACGGGCGTGTCCGGCGGAACGGCGAGGCGGTGGCAGGGGCCATCATCCGACTCGCGGATCCCCACGATGCGAGGGTCCTGCTGGCTCTTGCAAAGACGGGCGCAGAAGGGGACTACGAGATCACCACATACCAGAAGGGACGAATCATGCTGTACGCCGTTGCGGCGAATCACCCGGGCATGCAGTCGTATCCGGTCATTCACAATCTCGAAATCGGCGAGGGCGCCGACTACGAGGCCGATTTCGATTTTCCACGATCCGGCGCGGCAGTCAGAGTCGTCGACGCCACGTCGGGCGAGCCGCTGATGGCGACGATCGACAAGAGGATCCGGTTCGACGACGGGCATGTCCAAATGGGCATCACGCGGACCGACGGCAACGGCCGCTTCGCGCTCGAAGGGTTTCCGAAAGCGACCGTGCATCTGTATGTTCATGCCCCCGACCACTACGCGCGCGAGGTCGATTTGGAACTGACGGATGAACCGAAGGAAACCGAAATCCAGCTGGACGCGAGCGGACCGGTGGCGGGGCTTGTCATCGATCCCGAGGGCGCACCCGTTGCGGGGGCGACGATCGCGGGCGGCTATCAGGACGAGATGGCGCAGCAGCCGGCATTCGAAGCGGTCAGTGATTCCAACGGCCGTTTTTCGTTCGAATACGCTCCCGGCATCGGGACGCTGTTCTATGTTGCGGCCGCGGGCCGTTGTCTCGGCATCACCACGTTGCACGCCGGAAGTGACAATGTGATCGCCCTATCTCCGCTGGGCAGAGGCCAGTTCTTCGTCATGGAGCGCGACGCGGCGCCGAGAAAGCCGCTATTCGTCACGGCGGCGCAGATCGGCGGCGGCTTGATTCCGATCGGCGCCCTCCGGGCGCTCGCCGATGCCAACGGTCTGACTTCGTACCAGCTCCTCGGCACCGGAATGGATGGCAGCCTTGCGCTCCCCGAGTTTCTCCAGCCAGGGCGTTACGACCTGTTCGTCGTGAAGCGCGATCAGTCATGGATCTATCGGCGCATCGGGACGATCGCGGTCCCCTCCGCTGGAACGTCGTTCTTGTCATACAGCGGCGATTAGATCCAATCCCGAAGGATTCTCTTGACGATGCCGCCGAGGAGTTTGCGGTGCGCGGCGCTGAAGGAGACTGTCTGCGACGGCGTCGGGCTGTTGGAGACGATCGCCCGAAAACCGGCGGCCTTCAGAACCTCCGCGGCCGCAAGCGCGAAATTGTGCGAGAGAAAGCGCCCCGTAGCTGGCGACGAGCGTGTTGCGATCGATGTCCGGCGGCGGATTCAGGCCGCGCGCAGCGACCGCCACGGCTTCGCTGACGCGGCGGACGTTATCGAGTGTGAACGTGTCGGCGATGACGGCACGCCCGCGCTTTACTGACGAAAAATGCCGCCTGACAACGTCGGATGTCATTCGAGAGCCCGCAAGGAGCTAGAATCCCGCGATCAAAGTGGCGGCTCGGAGCCGTCAAGAATGAAGATTCCTATCCCTGATCCGC
>DATFUW010000177.1:0-2639 GCA_035260605.1 Thermoanaerobaculia bacterium
CAGCGCCTGATCGTGATACATCGCCAGCACCACGTCGTATTGTCCCGCACTCGCGGCGCGGAAGAGCGTGTCGGCCGGGTGCGGTCCACTGATTTCGATGCCCGCGGTACGCGCTGCGGACACTCCAATCTCGATTTCCCGTTCTTCGTCGCCGAAGCGGCCCCCCTCGCCGGCGTGCGGGTTGACTCCGGCAGCGGCCATGCGCGGGACGGATCCGTAGAGCCGGCGGTACTCGCGCGCGGTGAGCTGGGCCAGGGCAGCGATGTCGTCACCGCGGATCGAGCGCACCGCCTCGCGCAGCGGGATATGGACCGAGAGGAGCACCGCGCGGAGCGACGGTGAGTCGAAGTACATGGCGTAGTCGTGCGCGTAGCGGTGCAGGCCGGCGCGCGCTGCGAGCAGCTCCGTGTGGCCGGGATACGGCGACCCGGCGGCGGCGATCGCCTGCTTGTGGATCGGCGCGGTGACCAGTGCCGAGCACGCGCCCGATCCGATCGCCTCCAGCGCCGCGTCGATCGATCCGAGCGCGATGCGGCCATACTCCGCGTCGATCTCGCCGTAGCGGACCGCTCCCGTTCCGCCGATATCGACGAACGGAATGCCGGGCGGCGGGTTCGCGTACGCGCGGCTCCCGAAGACGCGAACCGGCACGTCGAGCGATTCGAGCGCCTTGAATACCACCTCGGCGCCGACGCCCGCGGGATCCCCCAGCGTGATCGCCAGCGGTTTCACACCGGAAATTGTAGGGGGAAACTACTCCGCGAGCTCTTCCTGCTTGAACAGGTACTTGATCCACTGTTTCTGAATCAGCAGGTTCGGCGCTCCGTGCCGCGTGATCTTCAGGCAGGTACGGTCGTACCACTCGATGCAGCCGCGGATCTCTTCGCCGTCGTTCATGACGATGACCATCGGCGTGTGCGTGTTCATCTGCTTCAGGTAGTAGAAGCTCTCGGCGCTGGTGGTCTCGGGCGGGATCGGCTTCGGGACCCGGCCATTCTTCTGCGGCCGCCGGAATTCGTTGATCGTCGGGCGGAAAAGCCTGCGGCGGTTCTGTGTAGCGTCGATGTCGTTCGCTCTGTTCGAGTATGGCATCGCGGACTTCCTTTCATTCGCTGAGCGGCGGCCGAGTTTCTCGAAAGACTGGGTTTGCGTTTGCGAAGCCCGTGCCGGTTGTTAGAATGCGCGCCGTCGTTCAGGGAGGCAGGTTGTGAATTCCATCGTCTTCATCGCCCAGGTGCCGGACACCGAAGCCCGTATCAAGATCGCCCCTGACGGGCGGCACATCGACGAAAGCGGGCTCAAGTTCATCGTCTCCCCGTTTGACGAATACGCGCTCGAAGCGGCGATCCGGCTTCGGGAAGCGAAGCAGGGGGAGGTCACGGTTGTGGGGTTCGGCCCGGACCGGGTCGCCCAGGCGCTCCGGGAATGCCTGGCACGCGGCGCGACGAAGGCCCTGCACGTCAAGGGCGATGTCTTCGCCGCCGATTCGCTGGGGATCGCACGCGTCCTGGCGGCGGCCGCGAAGTCACTCCCGCACGACGTCCTGCTATTCGGCAAACAGGGGGTCGGAACGGACAACTCGCTCGTGGGGCCGATGGTGGCCGAGATCCTTGGCTATCCGCAGATCAATATCGTCACGCAGTTCGAAATCGGAGAGGGAACGATCACCGCGCATCGCGAGATCGAAGGCGCAGAGGAGATCATCGAGGCTTCGCTGCCCGCGATCGTGACGGCGCAGAAGGGTCTGAACGAGCCCCGCTATGCGTCGCTCAAGGGAATCATGGCGGCGAAGAAGATCGCCATCGACACGAAGACCCCGGCCGACCTGGGACTGCAAGACTCGGACATCTACAACCAGCGGGTGACGGTCGCCGCGCTCGAGCTCCCGAAGGAGAAGAGCGGTGGCCGGAAAATCGACGGATCGGACGCCGCCGCCGCGGCGAAGGAAATCGCCCGCTACATCCGCGAGGAAGCGAAGGCTCTCTGATGACTGGTGTACTCGTATTCTGCGAATCGAAAGACGGGAACCTGATCAAGGTCTCGCGCGAGGCGTTGACGGTCGGACGGCAGCTCGCCGGCGCGTCCGGGGGGGACCTGGCGGCATTCGGCCAGCCGGGAGTCGAAGTCGACGCGGGCCGTTACGGAGCGAAGACGCTGTTCGCGGCCGCGTTGCCGCAGTACAACACGGAGATCGACGCCGCGGCGATGAAAGCGGCCGTCGATCAGATGCAGCCCGCGATCGTCCTCTTCGGCGGGACGGCGAATGGTCGCGACCTCGCCCCGCGTCTCGCCGCACGGCTCGGCGTCGGAGTGGCCTCGGATGTCGACCGGCTGGAGTGGAACGAGGGAAAGCTGCGCGCGCGCCGGCCGGTGTACTCCGGAAAGGCGTTCGCCATCGTCGACGTGACGGGAATGCCGGCCATGGCCACGACCCGCATGAATGCCTTCCCCGCCGAGGAGTCCGGCGGCGGCGCGGCGGCGGTCGTGCAGATCGCCGTACCGGCGGTCGAGCCGAAGGCCAAAGTCGTGGAGACGAAGACGCCCGAGGCGGGGGAGCTGAGCATCGTAGAAGCCGACATCATCGTCTCCGGAGGCCGGGGGCTGAAAGAGGCCGCGAATTTCTCGTTGATCCGCGACCT
>DATFUW010000178.1:0-7852 GCA_035260605.1 Thermoanaerobaculia bacterium
CTCGCGGAGGGGCACGGTGGCGGCGCCGCTCCGTTCCATCGTCGTGCGCAGCAGATCGCCGAGGCGGGCGATCATCCGGCGCACGCCGGCGGGGTCGCGCTCCACGAGCGCGGAAATCGCATTCAGCGTATTGAAGAGAAAGTGCGGCTGGATCTGCGCCCGCAGCGCATCGAGGCGCGCGTCGGCGAGCTGCGCCCGAAGAACCATCGCCTCGCGCTGCCGCCCCTGAGCGCGCAGAAAGTACTCGCGCGCATATCCCGCGGCGACCACGGCGAAGTAGAGCAGGAGCTGGTTGACGAAGCGGAAGCGGCCGAGCTCGCGCAGCGGCGTGAAGGCGCTGACGCCGCGCCGCGGCACTTCGAAGATCTCCGTGCGCGCGAATCCGAGAACCGAGTAGATCGCCACGGCGATCACGCAGCCGGCGACGAACAACACCGGGATGCTGACGAACCAGCGTGAACGGTCGACGCTGAACCGGCTGCTCAGACGGAAAATCAGCGGCGTCACCGCCGCCCACAGCCACGCCTCGAGGTACGCCAGCGCGATCGGGCCCGCCGGGGAAACGACGCGGAGTCCATAACCGCGCGGCCCGACGAGCGCATTGACCGCCGACAGCGTCGCCAGCGACGTCCAGAAGACGAAGATCAGCAGCAGCTCGCGGGCGCTCAGGCGCATCGCGGCAGTCTAACGGGCCGGACCCGCCGGAATGTGCAGTTCATGACAGCCACGTGCATTTCGTGCAAAAAGCGAAACAGAAACCGACCCGGCCGCGTCTAGATCAGTGTCTGGCAAACAACCTTGGACAACCGCCAGCAGAAAGACCAAAGGAGACTCAGCATGAAGAAGAAATGGATCACCGGAGTGGCTGTGCTCGCCGTCAGCGCGTCGCTGGCGGTTGCCGCGCCGCAGGAAGCGAAGGCATGGCATGGCCATCATGGCCGCGGAGAAATGGGCCGCATGTTCGCGCACAAGTTGAACCTGACCGATGCGCAGAAGCAGCAGCTCCGCGACCTCAACAAGCAGTTCCGTCAGGACAACAAGGCGTTCTTCGAGTCGTTCCGCACCTCGATGCAGCAGTTCCGTGAGGCGAAGAAGTCGGGCGACACCGCCAAGGCCGACTCGCTGAAGGCCACGCTGCAGTCCGAACGGGCGCAGATGCAGCAGCTCCGTCAGGCGCAGGAGCCGAAGATCCTCGCGATCCTCACTCCGGCCCAGCAGACGCAGTATCAGGCGCTCAAGGCCGAGCGCGCGCAGAAGCGGCAGGAGTGGCAGCAGAAGCATCCGCAATAAGGCACGGCCACAGCGTGCAAACCGAGGGGAGGCGATCCAGCCTCCCCTCTTTTTTTTGCCATTCAAGGCTCCGGCGGTGCAGTTCATGACACCGGCGTGCAACTGGCTGAAAACACGCAACATCCGCCATGGCTCACACGTTTGAATGAGCATCATGAGAAAGAAATCATTGATCGCAATCGCAGTGGTGCTCCTCGCCGCGGGGGCCGGACTGCTGATCCAGCACGTGGCATTCGCCAAGGAGGCGACGCAGTACCGCTTGGCCACGATTCAGCGCGGCAACATCGCGTCGAAGGTCTCGGCCACCGGCACGCTGAACGCAGTCACGACGGTCAGCGTCGGCACGCAGGTCTCGGGACAGGTCGCGGATCTCTACGCCGACTTCAACGACCATGTGAAGAAGGGACAGTTACTGGCGCGCATCGACCCGACGCTGGCGCAGCAGGGGGTCACCGATGCGCTCGCCAACCTGCAGAAAGCGGAAGCCGAGGCGCAGCAGTCGGAGCGCGACTACGCGCGCAACCAGGAGCTGCTGCACGACGGGTTGGTGGCCCGCAGCGCCTACGAGCAGTCGCAGTCGACGCTCGACGTGGCGCGCGCGACCGTGAAATCGGCGCAGGTGGCGCTCGACCGGGCGCGGCAGAACCTGGCCTACACCGACATTCACTCACCGATCGACGGCGTGATCATCGAGCGCAACGTGCAGCAGGGGCAGACCGTCGCGGCCAGCCTCTCGGCGCCGCAGCTCTTCCTGATTGCCAACGACCTGTCGCGCATGCAGATCCTGGCGCAGGTCGGTGAGAGCGACATCGCCCGGATCCGCCAGGGGCAGGACGTCTCCTTCACGGTGCAGGCACTGCAGAGGAAGACGTTCCACGGCACCGTCGAGCAGGTGCGCCTGCAGTCGACCACGTCGGACAACGTCGTGGATTACACGGTGGTCGTCTCCGTTGAGAACCAGGGCGGCGAGCTGCTGCCCGGCATGACGGCGCGCGTCGACTTTCTGACCAACGCCGCCACGAACGTGCTCACCGTCTCCAACGCGGCGCTCCGCTTCCATCCGGCCGGCGCGCAGCAGGCGCAGACACGCGGAGCGACGCTCTACACGCTCGATGCGCAGAACCAACTGCGGGCTCTGCAGGTCCGCACCGGAATCACCGATGGCATCACCAGCGAGGTGCAGGGAGCGGATCTGCGCGAAGGGATGAAGGTCGTCGCCGGCGAGATCCAGCCCGGCACGCAGGCCGCGACGGCGCAGCCGGCGTCCACTCCATTCAATGCCGGATCGCAGCAGCAGCGGCGCGGTGGCGCGCGAGGAGGTCTGTGATGAACGGCATGATCATCGAAACCGAGGGGATCACGAAGACCTACGTCAGCGGCACGAACGAGGTCCAGGCCGTTCGCGGCATCGACCTCACCGTCCGCCAGGGAGAGTTCGTGGCCATCATGGGGACATCGGGCTCGGGGAAGTCGACGCTGATGAATCTGCTCGGCTGCCTCGACACGCCGACCACGGGCTCCTACCGGCTCGACGGCGTGCGCGTCGACGGATTGGGAAAGAACGAGTTGGCGGCCATCCGCAATCAGAAGCTCGGGTTCGTGTTTCAGGGATTCAATCTCCTGCCGCGCACCAGCGCGTTGGAGAACGTCGAGCTGCCGCTGCTGTACGACCGCAGGCCGGTCAAGCGCGACACGCGCGCGCTCGCGGCGGCAGCGCTCGAGC
Organism: Thermoanaerobaculia bacterium; assembly: GCA_035260605.1. Lineage (GTDB taxonomy): Bacteria > Acidobacteriota > Thermoanaerobaculia > Gp7-AA8 > Gp7-AA8 > Gp7-AA10. The sequence goes on from DATFUW010000178.1 coordinate 3,014, forward strand.
GGGTGGGACTCGGCGAGCGGCTCGACCATCAGTCGAGCGAGCTGTCCGGCGGGCAGCAGCAGCGCGTGGCCATCGCCCGCGCGCTGGTGACCAGCCCGGCCCTCGTGCTGGCTGACGAGCCGACCGGGAACCTCGACACGCGGACGTCGATGGAGGTCATGAAGCTCTTCCAGGAACTGAACGATCAGGGAATCACGATCGTGCTCGTGACGCACGAGCCGGACATTGCCGCGTACGCTAAACGCATCGTCGAAGTTCGCGATGGGCGCATTCGGCGCGACGAGCCGGTCGCCGGCCGCCGCTGCGCTGCGCTCGATCTGCAGGAGGCGGCATGAAAACGAAGACGCTGTTCAAAATCGCGGGCCAGAGCATCCAGAAGAACAAGATGCGCGCCGCGCTGACCATGCTGGGCATCATCATCGGCGTGGCCGCGGTGATCGTCATGGTCGCCGTCGGCTACGGCGCGCGGTCGCGCATCCGCGCACAGATCAACAATCTGGGGACGAACATGATCGTCATCACCCCCGGCGCGCAGCAGCAGGCCGGAGTGAGCCAGGGGGCGCAGGCCTTCGCCAATCTGAAAGTCGACGACGTCGACAAGATCCGGCGCGAGTCGCAGTACGTCTCCGCGGTCTCCCCGGTCGTCGTCAGCCGCCAGCAGGTCCTCGGACCGGAAGGCAACTGGCGCACGATGATTCAGGGCGTCGATTCCGATTATCAGACGATCCGGAACTGGGACACGCAGACCGGCGCCTTCTTCTCTGAGGACGACGTGCGCGGCGGACGGACGGTCGCGCTCCTCGGCCAGACCGTGGCCAATCAGCTCTTTCCGAACGCCGACCCGACCGGGCAGACCGTGCAGGTCGGACGCGTGCCGTTCACCGTCGTCGGCGAGCTCACGGCGAAAGGACAGACCGCCAGCGGCAGCGACTCGGATGACGTCATCCTGATTCCGTACACCACGGCCATGAGCCGCCTGTCGGGACGGGAGTTCATTCCGCAGATCCTGGCCAGCACCAGCGCCGAGCAGGACATCCCCGCGGCGCAGAGTGAGATCACCTCGATTCTCGAGGAGTCGCACGGCACCACGCCGGGGAACGACGACTTCACCGTCCGCAACCAGACCGATCTGGCGCAAGCCGCGGAGAGCAGCACGCAGGTGATGACTCTGCTCATGGCCTCCATCGCCTCGATCTCGCTGCTCGTCGGCGGCATCGGCATCATGAACATCATGCTGGTCTCGGTGACGGAACGGACGCGCGAGATCGGGATCCGGCTGGCGATCGGCGCGCGCGGAGGCGACGTGCTGACGCAGTTCCTCGTCGAGAGCCTGGTCATGGGCATCGCCGGCGGCCTCGTCGGGCTCCTCGCCGGCGTGCTCGGCGCGAAGCTCGTCGGACACTTCACCGGGTGGGAGACGGTGGTCTCGCCGCTGATCATGCTGATCTCCATCGGCTTCTCCGGCGCGGTCGGCGTCTTCTTCGGGTACTACCCCGCACGGAAGGCGGCCGCGCTGAACCCGATCGAAGCGCTGCGGTACGAGTGATCCGGAGTGCGTGGGCATAGAATCGGTCGGTGACCACGCACATCCTCCTCGGCGCCGGCGGCGCGATCGCCGATGTGCTCTCCCGCGAGCTTCTGGCACGCCAGCAGACCGTGAAGCTCGTTGCCCGCCGCGGTCCGGTGCGGGCGGACCTCCTCGACCGCGAGTCGGTGCAGCACGTCGTGGAGGATGGCTCGACCGTCCATCTGCTCGCCGGTCTGCCTTACGACCTCCGCGTCTGGCGCGAGCAGTGGCCGCGGATCATGCACAACGTGCTCGAGGCCTGCGCCGCGCACGGCGCGCGTCTCATCTTCTTCGACAACGTGTACATGTACGGGCGCGTGCAGGGGCCGATGACCGAGGAAACGCCGGTTCGGCCGTCGAGCCGCAAGGGGGAGGTGCGGGCCGCGATCGCCGCGGAGCTGCTCGAGGCGGCGAAGCGGGGTCGCGTCCGGGCCTGCATCGCACGCGCCGCCGATTTCTACGGCCCGGGGGTGGCGAACGGGATTCCAAACCAGCTCGTGTTCATTCCGCTGTCGAATGGAAAGACGGCGCAGTGGCTGGTGAATGCGGACGTCCCGCACAGCTTCACCTACACGCCGGACTGCGGCCGCGCGCTGCCGCTCCTCGCCGCCGCGGACGACGTCTGGGGAGAGGTGTGGCACATGCCGACCGCACCGTCGCCGCCGACCGGACGGCAGTTCGTCGAGCTCGCGGCGAGCGCGCTCGGCGTCCCGCCGCATCTGCGCGTGCTGCGGCCATGGATGCTCCGCATGGCCGGCGTGTTCAACCGCACGATCGGGGAGATCGGGGAGATGCTCTATCAGTACGAAGCGCCGTACCTGTTCGACTCCTCCAAATTCGAGCGGCGATTCGAATTCACGCCGGCGCCGTACGCGGAGGGGATCGCGGCGACCGCCTCGCCGCTCACTTCCGGCACAAGTCGATCGAGCGGTACGTGATCCGCTTCGTCCGCGGATCGTACGTCCCCTCCCGCACGGCCGTGAGCTTCCCCTCGCGAAACGTGAGGTCGACGAGCATCAGCTCCTTCGATTGCAGCCGTTCGTTTGCGGTGGAGCGCTGCATCCAGCCGGCATCGGAGCTGTCGTAACCCTCCCGCGCGGCGATGCGTGCCACTTCGGCACGGTCCATCCCGCAGCGCAGCGACTGCACGAACCGATGCGACGCGGAATCCCGATGGCAGGCCGCCGCGAGGAGGAGCACGCCGGCGATCCGGCGGAAGGCGAGCCGCGGCATTCCGCTGACGCTACCACACGAGCATCGGCCGTCACGGAACCGCAACGTTCGCATCGCCGGGCGAACGATTGATCGTCGCTTTAACTCCATCTTGCTATGAAGCGACCATGCGCCCGCGATCGCTCGGCTTTCTCCTCGGGTCCGTCATCCTGACGAGCCTGTTCCTTCCCGCCGCATTCGGCGCCGGCGCCGGGCGTACCGCGCCCGACTTCACACTCCCTACCGCGTCCGGGCCGCTGTCGCTGCACGACCAGAGAGGCAAAGTGGTCTATCTCGATTTCTGGGCCTCCTGGTGCGCTCCCTGCCGCGAATCGTTCCCCTGGATGAGCAGCATGTACGCGCAGTATTCGAAGGAGGGGCTGGTGATCGTGGCGGTGAATCTCGACAAGCAGCGCGATCTGGCCGAATCGTTCCTGCAGGATTTCCCGGCGGAGTTTCCGGTGGCATTCGACCCGGAGGGAAAGATCCCCGAGGCGTACGGCGTCCAGGCGATGCCGACGAGCTTCATCATCGGACGCGACGGGAAAATCGTATCCACGCACCAGGGCTTCGAATCCGACAGGGCGAAAGAGCTCGAACATCAGATCAAAGAGGCGCTCGCCCGATGAAACGAACGGTGGCGCGTCTGCTGACGGTACTCGGACTGCTGCTGCTCATCGCGGGATGCACGACGGTGAAGCCGTGGGACCGCGACCTGCTCGCGCAGAAGAGAATGAGCTTCAACCCCACACCGATGCTCCAGGCCATCGACGAACACATCTACTTCAGCAAAGAGGCCTCGATGGGCGGCATCGGCGTCGGGGGCGGCGGGTGCGGGTGCAACTAGTGGCCGGGCCACCAGAAAAGCGCCCCACCGTGGTCCGCGACGCGCTGCACACGGCGGCGCTGGCGCTGCTGCTCGTGCCGGCCACCGTTCAGGCGGCCGATTCCGAAGCCGGCGACAAGATCGACCTGACGTGGCTGCAGTACGGCGAGCAGAGCCGGACGCGCATCGCGGAGCCGGTCGTCCGCTTCACGCATCTGATGCCCGACGGGCAGTCGTTCTCCGCGCAACTGGGGATCGACATCATCACCGGTGCATCGCCGACCGGCGCACTGCCGTCCGGACAGGTGCAGACGCACACCACCCCTTCGGGCCGCGTCGTCACTTCGCCGCCGGGCCAGATCCCGACCGCTCCGTTCCAGGACCACCGCCTCTCGCTCGACGCCGACTGGAAACGACCGCTGGGCCGCCTGGTGATCACCACGCTCGGCGGACATGTCTCGCGGGAGAAGGACTACCAGTCGCTCGGCGCGAACGGGGAGGTCTCCGTCGACGTCTGGCACCGCATGATGACGCTGACCGCGGGCGGCAGCATCAATCACGACAGCGTTTTTCCGGTCGGCGGGACTCCCGCCGGCCTTTCCGACGGCACGATCCTCCACAGCAGCGCGAACGCGAAACGGGTCGGCAACATCTTCTTCGGCGCATCGCGCATCCTGAGCCGCAAGTGGATGGCCGGCGTGACCGGATCGCGGACATTCGAGAGCGGCTATCTGACCGAACCCTACAAGCTGGTCAGCGTGATGAACGACAACGGGCAGCCGATCTCCGAGTTGACGGACAAACGGCCATCGATCCGGAATCGCACGTCGCTCCTCTTCAGCTCCGTCTATCACCTCACGGACGACGTTCTCTACAACTCGTACCGCTACTACACCGACTCCTGGAAGGTGCGCTCGCACACGCTCGAGATCCGGTACCGTCACCAGCTCGACACCGACACGTACATCGAGCCGCTGCTCCGCTTCTACACGCAGTCGGCGGCGAGCTTCTACACGGTGGGCCTGCACGACGGAGCGCCGCTGCCCGACTTCGCCAGCAGCGATTACCGACTCGGTCGTCTGCAGACCATCACTCTCGGCGCGACCTACGGCTTCGCGTTCGACGACAATCCCGGCAACTGGGTCGTCCGCGCGGAGTACATCCGACAGGCGGGCGACAGCTCGCCGCCGGGCGCCGTCGGAATCCAGCGGGGGTTCGATCTCGCGCCGCCGGT
>DATFUW010000179.1:0-3430 GCA_035260605.1 Thermoanaerobaculia bacterium
CCGGTTCAGCGTCGATGCCTATCCCGACGAAGAGTTCCGCGGCCGCATCGCGCAGATCCGCTACAACGCAACCGTGAACCAGAACGTGGTCACCTACCCGGTGATCGTCGAAGTGCCCAATCCCGACGAGAAGCTGCGGCCGAAGATGACGGCGAACGTGACGATCGACGTGGCCACGGTGCACGACGTGCTGCGGATCCCGAACTCCGCGCTGCGCTTCAAACCCGCCCCCGGGACTCCCGGAGTGCCGCAGCAGCCCGCACCGGGCGCGACGGCTTCCGCCGGCAACAATGGCCGGCGATTCCAGCGCGGGCAGGGTAGCGCCGAAGGCAACGGATCGAATCCCGAGCGTGCGTTGCGGCAGATGGCCCGCGGCGGCCCGGGGATCACCGGGGCGGGCATGCCGTTCGCCCATGCACAGGGCGCGAAGCTGGAGACGATCTGGCTGCTGCAGGCGAACAACACGCTCAAACCGGTCGCCATCCGCGCGGGCATCACCGACGGCCACAACACCCAGGTCGTCTCCGGAGAGGTCAAGCCGGGCGACAACGTGGTGGTCGGTCTGCAGACGTCGAAGGTCGAAGGGCCTCCGCCGCCGGGCGGCCGCCGCGGACCGATGGGGCGATAGTGGCGGACAAGGTCATCGAGATCCGCGACCTCGTGAAGGTCTACGAGATGGGCGAGGTGCAGGTCCGCGCACTGGACGGCATGGACCTCGTCGCCGACCAGGGGGAGTTCGTCGCCGTCATGGGCCCCTCGGGCTCAGGCAAGTCGACGCTGATGAACATCATCGGCTGCCTCGACCGTCCGACATCGGGGATCTACATCCTCGACGGCGTCGACGTCTCGAAGCTCAGCCGGGACGAGCGCGCGGTGATCCGCAACGCCAAGATCGGGTTCGTTTTCCAGAGCTTCAACCTGCTGGCGCGCACGTCCGCGCTGGAAAACGTCGAGCTGCCGCTGCTCTACGGCGAGCTCGGCTGGTCCGGGGAACAACGGCACAAGGCGGCCCGCGAGGCGCTGCAGCGCGTCGGACTCGCCGGCCGCGAAGGGCACTACCCCTCGCAGCTCTCCGGCGGTCAGCAGCAGCGCGTGGCCATCGCCCGCGCGCTGGTCACCGATCCCGCCATCCTGCTGGCCGACGAGCCTACCGGAAACCTCGACTCCCGCACATCGGAAGAAATCATGGGGATCTTCCAGGAGTTGAATGATGACGGGAAGACCGTCGTGCTGATCACGCACGAGCCCGACATCGCGCAACACTCCAAACGGATCGTGCACGTGCGCGACGGCCGGATTCAGCGGGACGAGCACATCGAACAGCACCGCGTCGCAGTCGCGGGGATCGCGCCTCCGGTGCAGGCGAAAGCGGCACAATCATGAAGACCTCGATTCAGCGCCTCGGCAACATCACCATCGTCGGACTCAAGGCCATCTCGCGCAACAAGCTCCGGTCGTTCCTGACCATGCTGGGCATCGTCATCGGCGTCGGCTGCGTCATCGCCGTCGTGGCCATCGGCAACGGCGCCACGAAGTCGGTGGAAAACACGATCAACTCCCTCGGCACCAACTTCATCATGATCTTCAACGGCACCGCGACTACCGGCGGCGCCCGCATCTTCACCGGCAACTCGCGGCTGACTCCCGAAGACGCCGACGCGATCAAGACCGAATGCCCCGCTGTGGCCTACGTCTCGCCGATGGTCCGGAGCGCGGGCCAGATCGTCGCCGGCGAGTTGAACTGGGGAACTTCGATCCAGGGCGTGGGCGTCGACTATCCCTTCATCCGCTCGTGGAACGTGGAGAAGGGCGATTTCTTCACCACCGCGGACGTCCGCGCGGCCTCGAAAGTGTGCATCCTCGGCGCGACCGTCGACGAGAACCTCTTCCCCAACGGAGGGGCCGTCGGGAGCGTCATCCGCATCAAGAACGTCCCCTTCAAGGTCGTCGGCGTGCTGGAGCGCAAGGGCGGCAACATGATGGGTCAGGACCAGGACGACACCATCATCGCTCCCTACACCACCGTCATGAAACGGCTCGCGGGCAAGGACCACATCGACATGATCCAGGTCTCCGCCGTCTCCGGAGACGCCGTGCAGGAAGCGCAGACCGAGATCGACGGGCTGCTGCGCCAGAGACATCGCATCCCTCCCAACGGCGAGGCCGACTTCATGATGCGGTCCCAGGAAGAGATCGCGCAGACCCAGGCGGAGTCGATGGGCATTCTCCGCACCCTGCTGCTTTCGATCGCCGCCATCTCGCTGCTCGTCGGCGGGATCGGGATCATGAACATCATGCTCGTCTCGGTCACCGAACGAACGCGGGAGATCGGCATTCGCATGGCCATCGGCGCCAAGGGACGCCACGTCCTGCTGCAGTTCCTTTTCGAGGCTGTCACTCTGGCGATCGTCGGAGGACTGATCGGCGTCGTCCTCGGCGTCGGTGCGTCCCTGGCCGTCGGCCGCTTCCTCGGCTGGCCGATCGTCGTCACCACGACCTCCATCGCCCTCTCGTTCGGAGTCGCTGCCGGCGTCGGGGTCTTCTTCGGGTTCTATCCCGCGCGCAAGGCCGCCAGACTCGATCCGATCGAAGCGCTCCGCTACGAGTGAGGTCCGCCAGGAAAAATGGACGGCCGTCCAGAAAACGGACGAGCGTTCTTGTCGGAAATCCACGCAACTCTCAGCATACAAACAACTTAGTCGCTGGATCGCTCATTGCGCACAGTTCGGTCGCCATGACTGAACCGAACTTCGAATTCGTCTCTCTCCCCGACTGCCTGATGACCGACATCACCGAGCACATCCAGACACTGCAGACGGAGCTGCCGCATGGAAACCCGATGCGGCTCCTCGAGCCGTTTGATCACTTGACGCGCATCCGCGGCAATTTCGCGCTTGATCTGATCAGCAGCATCGCCTGGGCCGCGCGGACGGTGTGCCACGCTGCGGCCAGGGCTGGCCGCACGCTGAACTCGGTGGAACTCCGATCGCTCGGGCATGCGCTCGACTCGATGGATCGCGCGCGCCGCACGGCGCGGCTCACGGCGGCGATGTAGTCAGCGCGCGACGACCATCGTCATTCCAAGCGCTCCGGGACCCATCCGAGGATCCGCTTCCCCAGGAGTGTGCCGGCGGTGACTGCAATGACTGCGATGGCCAGCGGAAGCCGGATCTCCGCCAGCCGCGTGCCGACGCTGAACGCGTAGACCGGCAGGCGCGCCCCGTCGACGACCAGCGCGATGGCCACGGCGGTGGCCACGAAGCCTTCCTTGCGAACGTCGAGCGCCGGCATGGCCGCCGCCCGCAAGCCAGGCCACCGGGCGGGCGGTACGCCGCCGGCTGGAGAGCCGGCGCCACATGCCGGCTGGAGAGCCGGCGCCACATGCCGGCTGAGAGCCGGCGCCACATGCCGGCTGAGAGCCGGCGCCACA
>DATFUW010000180.1:0-2161 GCA_035260605.1 Thermoanaerobaculia bacterium
CATGATATCAGGCATAGCTCTACCTCGTTGATTCCAAATCTCTTGGAGTGCGGCGGCCACGCCGCCCCTCTATTCTACACAAGAGCGGCGGCATCGCAGCCGCCTTCCAGAAACCGGGAGCCGTCAGGTTTCATTCTCGAGGCGTTTCAGGATTTCCCTCGCCTCATCGTCCAGCTCCGCCGCCTCGAGCAGATCGGGGCGTTTGCGCAGGGTCTGGCGCAGGGCCTGCTCTTTCCTCCACCTGCGGATGTTCTCGTGGTGACCCGACAGGAGGATCTCCGGCACGCGGTGCCCCCGGATTTCCTCAGGACGCGTGTAGTGCGGGTAATCGAGCAGCCCCTCGTAGAACGAATCGGCGACCACCGAATCGGAGTTGCCGACCACCCCTTCGATCAGCCTGCCGATCGCGTCGGCCATGAGCATCGCCGGCAGTTCCCCGCCGGAGACGACGAAGTCGCCGACGGAAATCTCGTCCGGCTGCAGGATCTCACGGACGCGCTCGTCGAATCCCTCATAGCGGCCGCAGACGAACACGACCCATTCGCGCTCGCCCAGCTCGGCCGCCGTTTTCTGCTCGAATCGCCGACCCTGCGGCGAGGTCAGGACGAGATGCGGGACCTGTTGGCCGCCGTCCGGACGCTCGCTTCGAACGGCGTCGACACAGCGGAGGATCGGCTCGGCGAGCATGACCATCCCCGGTCCGCCGCCGTACGCCTCGTCATCGGTCGACCGGTGTTTGTCGCCGGCGAACTCGCGGAGGTCCCACACCCGAACCTCGAGCAACCCCTGTTTGATGCCGCGGGCGATGACCCCCTCGGCCAGGAATGGATCGAACATGCGCGGAAAGATGGTCAGGAAATCAATCCGCATCGATGCCCTCGGGAAGGTCGACGCTGATGGTTTTCGCGGCGAGGTCGATCCGCCTGCAGATTGCCGCGGCGAAGGGAACTTCGTACATCTTCCCATCGGCGCGGCGGACGTTCAGCAGCACGCCTCCGCCGCCCTCGTAGGCATCCACGACTTCGCCCCGCGGCTGGCCGCCCTCGTCGATCATGCGCATGCCGATCAGATCGTGCAGGAAGAACTCGCCGGACTCGAGCGGGCGGGCCTCCGATTCGGGAATCTCGATCGTCCAGCCGCGCAGCGTCCGGACTTCCTCGGGCGATGCGATCTCTGCGAACTTGATCAGCGCGCGGTCGCCGTGGGCGCGCACACTCTCGATGGTCGCGCCGCGCGTTTCACTGCCGGAAGGGGAAACGAGGGTGACGGTGGTCAGCTCGTGGAAGCGGTCGATGGCGTTGGTCCACGGCTCGACGCTCGCTTCGCCACGCAGGCCGTGTGATGTTCGAATGACCCCGACGGCGATGCGGTCGGCCATGGCGCGGCCTTCAATCGAGGATGTCGAGGATGTAGCGCCGGCGCGTCTTCTGCCCGGCGGCGTTGAGCAGCGTGCGCATGGCGCGCGCCGTCCGCCCCTGCCGCCCGATGACCTTGCCGAGATCGTCCGGTGCGACCTCGAGCTCGAGCACCGTAGCCTGATCGCGTTCATGCGTCCGGATCCGGACGGACTCCGCGTCATCGACGAGGGACCGAACGACGAATTCGAGCAGGTCCTTCATGAGGATGAATCAGGCGTTCTTCTTGAGCAGCGACTTCAGCGTCGGCGAAAGCTGTGCGCCTTTGCTGACCCAGTAGTCGACGCGCTCGCGGTCGACCTTCAGTTCCGACGGCGTCTTCTTCGGATCGTAGTGGCCGATCTGTTCGACGGTCGAAGCCCGCGGCGTCCGCAGCGAATCGGAAACCACGATGCGGTAGAACGGCGCGTGTGTCGCCCCGCCACGGCGTAAACGAATCTTCAGCATGCAGTTGAGCTCCCTATCGACAAAACTTACCGAAACGCCCGGTCGAACAGCAAGGATCGGGGCGGAATTCCGCTCCTACCGGATGGACTCCCTACGAGGATCACTGCAGGAACTCGGGGGGGAGGCCCTTGGCCATCTTTCCGAAACGGCGCGCGCCGAGGCCCTTGGAGAATGTCCGCATCATCTTCTTCATCGCCAGGTACTGCTTCATCAGACGGTTGATCTCCTGGACCGTCGTGCCGGACCCCTTGGCGATCCGCTTCTTGCGGGATCCATTGATGATCTGCGGGAACTCGCGC
>DATFUW010000181.1:0-9569 GCA_035260605.1 Thermoanaerobaculia bacterium
CCGCTGGTGCGGAGAACGATCTGCGCCGGTCCGACCTCGATCGCATTGAGCATCATCACCGCGGCTGCCGGTTTGTCGGCCGCCGTCTGCGCGGCCTTCTTCGGCGTCCGATGCCACCACGAAGCGGACGCGCTTCCGACGCTCAGGATGAGCATGCTTGCGATCAGCAGGATTCGCTTGGCTGTTCTCATACTTGCCACCTTCACCATCTCACAACCCTCCACGCACCTGGCCTGCACCTGAGCACGCTATTTCTTCTGAGATTCGGGGGTTAGATCCTTGACGACCTCGCGGAAATGCTCGATTCGGGTCGGGTCGTTGACCTCCTGCCGGAACACGACGGAGGAATTGGTAATGCGAATCACTTCGCCGTCGAGAACCTTGTCGCCTACCTTGATGAGATATCCCTTGTTGTCCGGGCCGTTGACCATGGCGATGAGGCCCTGCTGCTTGGTCCGGATGATGCCCTGCAGCTTGATCTCGTCGATGAGGAACCCCGGAGGTCCGGGCGGCCGCTGCCCCGGCTGGAGCTTCGGCGCCGGGCCGATGAGCGACCGGAACGGATCGCGGCGTCCCTGCGGATCGTAGTGATACGACTCGGGGCCGCTCGGTTCCTCGAGGATCTCCTGGAGGCTCTGCTGCACGTTCTGATCGGAGGTCGTCGTGGAGGGAGCCGTGGTCGCCGTGGTGGCGGTCGTCTGGGTAGCGGCCCCGCCGCCGCCGGGCGTGCCGCCCGGGGTCTGCGCGAATACCACCGCGACCGCGGCGATCACGATCCCCAGGGAAAGGGCTAGTCTGGTGCGCATCACTTCCCTCCCTTGGGCTTGGCGCCCTTCGCCGGTTCCGGTTCTTTCGGTTCGACGTAGACGAAGGTCTTGGCCACGAACTCGGAGGTGATCGTCCGCTGCGTCTGGTTCGACAGCGCGGTGATGTTGATCTGCTCCACGTTCATGATGCGCGAGAAGTTGCTCAGCCGGTTGAAGAGGATGGCCAGGTTGTGATACCCGCCGTCGACACTGACGGAGATCGGCCACTCGGCGTATGGGTCACCGCTCGAAGCCTGCGCGAGCTTGGGGAACGTCAGCTTGTGCAGGACGAAGTCGCCCTGATCGACCAGCGACTTGATCTTCTTGATGATCTCCTCGGTGTTGCGCGTCGACGGAAGGATCCGGCGCAGCTTCTCCAGCTCCAGCTCCAGACGGTGCACTTCCTCGCGGAATTGCGGCAGCTTCCGCTGCGCCGATTTGCCCTGCTCGATCTTGGTGTCGAGCTCCTTGATCTTCAGCTCCGCCGAGCGGATTTGGTCGTTGACCGGGGTCACGAGCAAGTACCAGGCTCCCCACACGACGCCCGCGGCGAGGATCACGCCGATGATCAGGCCATAGAACCAGGGCTTTCCTTCGAGACTCAAATCGGCCATCGTCGCTCTCCTACTTCGACGACCCCGTCGTCGAAGTCGCCCCTGCCGTCGAACCCGCGCCCGTCGTTGCCGTACCGGTGGCCGTTCCGGCCGCCCCCGTCTCTCCCTTCGGTGCGTAGGTGAAATGGAACCGCATGTTGAACGAGTAGACCAGCGGCACCGCGCTGACCTGCTGGATGGAGCTGAGATCCGGCTCTTCGAAGAGCGGATCGTTCTTGATGTTTTCCACGAAATTGGCGATCGCGTTCGGGTTCAGGCCGCGGCCGTCGAGGGTGATCATGCCGCCGCTCATCCCCATGTGGTCGAGCCACACCAGATCGGGGAGGTCCTGGCTGACGCGGTCCATGATCTTGACCGGCCCCTTCTGGTTCTGTTTGAGCTGGTTGATCAGGTCGATGCGCTTCTGCAGGCTGTCCTTGCGCTTCTGGTACTCCTCGACTTCCTTGATGATCGACTCCAGGCGCTGCGCTTCGGCCGTCTTGGTGGCCACCTGATCGCGGCGGTCGCTCAGCTTGCTCTTTTCCACGAGCCACCAGCCACTGCCGACGACGATGCCGGCGATGAGGCCGCCGATCACCAGGATGTTGTTCAGATTGCTGGGTCCGGCCGCCACGGCGGCAGCCGCGATCCCCGGGGCCGCTGCGCCACCGCGAACCGCCCGCCCTTCCCGCGCCAAATTGATCTTAATCAAGCGTCCCCCAGCTTCCTGATCGCCAGGCCTACCGCGATCGCCATGCTCGGGCCGACCTCGGCCAGTTCCTCCGGGTTGAATTGCTTCTCGTCAACCGTGACCCTCTGGAAGGGGTCGAGGATGCTGACTGTGATTCCGAACTTGTCGCGCAGGATGGCGTCGAGGTTCAGCACGCTCGACCCGCCTCCCGCGAGCACGATCTCGTTGACCCGGTCGGCGCCCGACGTGGCGGCGAAGAAGTCGAGCGTCTTGCGCAGTTCGCCGGCGAAATCCTCTGAGACCGAGTTCAGGATCGGGATCGCCTGCTGGATGGTGTGGTCGCCGACCTGCTGTCCTTTCTTCAGATCCTCGGCCTGCTCGAACGAGAGGCTCATCTCGCGCTGGATGGCGTCGGTGTACTGGTTGCCGCCGAAGGTGATGTCGCGCCAGAACAGCGAGGTCGAACCCGACATCACGTTCACGTTCGTCACCGAGGCGCCGATGTTCACCAGCGCGAGCGTCTTCCCCTCGTCGACGTCGTAGTTCATCTCGTAGCAGTTCTGCAAGGCGAAGGCATCGACGTCGACCAGGGCCGGGACTTTCCCCGTCTGGCTGATCACCGACGTGTAGTCGTTGATCTTCTCCTTCTTCACGGCGACGAGGATGACGTCGATGTTCTCGCCGGATCCGGGGGTGCTCAGCGGAACGTAATCGAGATTGACATCATTGATGTCGAACGGGATGTACTGCTCCGCTTCCCACTGGATCGATTCCGCGAGTTCTTCGGGCGACATCGCGGGGAGACTGATCTTCTTGATGATGACCGAGTGACCGGAAAGCGAGGTGGCGTAATTGGAATTCTTCACGCCTTTTTCGCTGTTCAGCCGCGAGATCGTCTCCACCACCAGCGAAGAGTCCATGATCGACCCGTCGACGATGGCCTCGGGGGAAAGCCGCTCCAGCCCAAGCTTCACCAGCTCGTAGGAGCCGCCCTTCTTCTCCTTCAGCTCGATTAGTTTGACCGCTGAGGAGCCGATATCAAGACCGACGACATTTTTGCTCTTTGAGAAGAACACCGCTCACCCCATCCATCTCACTCACTTCTCGCTGGCTCCCGATGTGAAAGGTGAATCAAAATTACAGGGTTTTATAAGTCGTGTCAACTCTACAGGATTTAGATACTTGAATCGATTACGGCCGGCCGGCGCGCCGCCGGGCACCTCCTGGTTGCGTCCGACCCCACGCGCCGTTACAATCCAGCGCCCTTCGGCGTTATTTTGACAGGAGTTCCTCGATGGCCAAGATGTGTGAAGTCTGCGGAAAAACGCCGGTATTCGGCAACCGCATCAGCCACGCTCACAACGTGACCAGCCGGCGCTGGATGCCCAACCTGCAGCGCATCCGCGTCAAGGTGGGAACCAAAGTGGCGCGCCTCAACGTCTGCACCCGCTGCATCCGCTCGGGCAAAGTCAAAAAAGCTGCGCGGTAGGTTTCGCCTCACGCGAATCCCCTGACTCTCGTTGCGGCCGGAATGTAGGGCCGGCTCTCCGGCCGGCCGCTCTTCAGCCGGCTGAGAGCCGGCTCTACATCCGCAATTCACGACCCAGAACCAGGGGCCTCACGCCGTTGCGTGCCGTACGTTGAACTTCCGCTCCACCTGCATCACGCCGTCGAGCCCTTCGATCGAGCGGATGACCTTTTCCAGGTGTTTGAGATCGGCGATTTCCAGCACTAACTCGGCCGTGGCCCGCCCGTCGCCGGAGCGCGTGTCCATCTGACGGATGTTGGTCTTGAGGTTGGCGATGGTATTGACCACGCGCGCCAGGATCCCCTGCCGGTCGTCCATCAGGATCTCCAGCTCCACCTGGAACTGCGCCTGCCGCTGGTCCGCCCAGTCGACGCTGATCTCGCGGTCGGGATTGAACATCAGGTTCTTCACGTTGGGGCAACTCGCGCTGTGCACGGCGACGCCTTTTCCGCGGGTCACATATCCGACGATCCGCTCGCCGGGCAGCGGATTGCAGCATTTCGCCAGATAGGTCATCAGGTCGTCGTACCCCTTGACGCTGATCGCCGCGGATGAAGCGGTGAAGGGGAAGATTTTCCGGACGGCTTTCTGAAGCACGCCCTCGTCGGTCGGCGGCGCGTCTTTCTGCTCTTCGGAGACGAAACGCTCCAGGATGGCGCGGGGCGAGACCTTTCCGTATCCGAGGTCTGCGTAGAGGTCTTCGATGCGCGCCAGACCGTATTCGGAGAGCACGCCGTCGAGCGCGTTCTCCGTGATCAGCTTGCGCCAGCCGACGCGGTAGCGTTTGGCCTCCTTCTCGATCAGCTTGCGTCCGACGTCGATGGAGCGGTGCTTCTGCTCGGTATTCAGCCAGTGCCGGATCTTGTGCCGCGCGCGCGAGGTGACGACCATGTTCACCCACTCGCGCGACGGCGACTGCGTCGGCGAGGTGACGATCTCCACGATGTCGCCGTTCTTCAGCGGTGTGCGCAGCGGCACGAGCTTGCCGTTGACCCGCGCACCGACGCAGTGATGGCCGACGTCGGTATGGATGCGATAGGCGAAATCGAGCGGCGTGGCCCCGCGCGGAAAGGCGAAGACGTCGCCCTTCGGCGTGAACGTGTAGACCTCGTCGGGATACAGATCGATCTTGAGCGAGTGCATGAAGACCCGCGGGTCCTTGATCTCGTTCTGCCACTCCACGAGCTGCCGCAGCCAGAGGAAGTTCTTGTCGTCTTCGCGCGCCCCGACGCGTCCTTCTTTGTATTTCCAGTGCGCGGCGATGCCCTGCTCGGCGATCAGGTCCATCTCCCTGGTCCGGATCTGCACCTCGAACGGCTGCCCCTTCTCCGCCACCACGGTGGTGTGCAGCGACTGGTAGAAGTTCGGCTTCGGCATGGCGATGTAGTCCTTGATCCGGCCGGGAACGGGCCGCCACATCTGATGGATGATCCCGAGCGCCGCATAGCAGTCCTTCACCGCCGGGGTGATGATCCGGAATCCGATGTAGTCGTAGAGCTGGCCGATGTCGATCTCCTGCCGCCGCAGCTTGGTCCAGATCGAATACATCGACTTGACCCGCCCGTAGACATCGCCCGGAATCTCGCTCTCGGTCAGCTTCGACTGCAGCGTGGTCTTGATGCGGTCGACGAGATCGCCCGACACGGACAGCTTCTCGTTGACGGAGTTCTGCAGGTCGTCGAACTCCCGCGGATGCATGTAGTGGAACGCGAGGTCCTCGAGCTCGTTCTTCAGCCGTCCCATGCCCAGACGGTTGGCGATCGGCGCGTAGATCTCCATCGTCTCCGTGGCGATGGCGATGCGGCGTTCCTCCGGCAGGTACTGCAGGGTCCGCATGTTGTGCAGGCGGTCGGCGAGCTTGACCAGCACCACGCGCAGATCGCTGACCATCGCCAGCAGCATCTTGCGGAAGGTCTCCGCCTGCTGCTCTTCCTTCGACACGTACGCGTAGCGCGAGATCTTGGTGACGCCGTCGACGAGCTCGGCAACGTCGTCTCCGAACATCTCGTGCAGCTTCTCCTTGGTGGTCAGCGTGTCTTCCAGGACGTCGTGCAGCAGTCCGACGGCAATCGAGGTCTCGTCCAGGTGCAGATCCGCCAGGATGTAGGCCACGTTCAGCGGATGCACCAGATACGGCTCGCCGGAACTGCGGACCTGTCCGCGGTGCTCCCTTGCCGAGAAGATGTAGGCCCGCTGCAGCAACTCCTCGTCGAAGTCGGGCTTATAGCTCTCGACTCGATCGAGGATGTCTTCGAAGCGGATCATGGCAGCACTCGAAACAGGCGATGATCGTAGCAGTTTCCGGGATGCAGGCGCCGGGCGCGGCGCGCAGCGTACCGGGCAACGCCTGGTTCATGGTCCGGCTCTTGCTCCCACGCCGAGCAGTGCCACCCTCATGGGTGGTCGTGAAACATAAGGAGGTACCCGTGTTGAAACGCTCTCCCCTGGTGATTCTTTTCCTGGCGCTGGCATTCGTCGCTGTTCCGACGTTCGCCGGGCCGATGCCCTCGAAAGCGCTCCCGAACCAAAGCCTGGCCTCGCGCAATGCCGATCTCGCGCTGGTGCGCACCGTGGCCGCGAACGAGCAGGTGGCCCGCGTCCTTGCCGAGCATGGCCTGACGCAGCAGCAGGTCAGCCAGAAGCTCGCACAGCTCTCGCCGCAGGATCTGCATCAGCTCGCGCAGAACCTCGATCAGATTCAGGCGGCCGGCCTGACGCAACAGGAGTGGATCTGGATCGGAATCGGCGCGCTCGCGGCGCTGATCCTGGTCGTCGCGCTCAGTTGAAGATCCGAAGCGTCGTCTGGATCGTCCCCTGTGCGTTGCTCGTGTCGTGTGTAACGCTGGCGCCGCGGTCTGCGAAGAGCAGCGCCGCGGCGTCCGTCATTCCCAACATGCCGATGCTCCGTTGGGGAGTGGAGTCGTGCGGCGCGGGATCGCTGGCCACCATCCTCCGGCACTACGGCGACCCGACGACGATGCAGCAGTGGGATGCGATGCTGCCCAAGACCCGCGGCGGCGTGATGACCATCGACCTCCTCCTCGCGGCCCGCGATCGGGGATTCGATGCACGGTTGCTGACCGGAACGCCGGAACTGGTGCGCAGCAAACTGACTGCAGGACGTCCAGTGATCCTCATGCTCCAAGTCGTCGATTCACCGGGCCGGCACTTCGATTTCTTCCACTACATCGTGGCCGACGGCGTCGATCCCGTTTCCGGGCTGATCCGCGTCCAGTTCGGTGATGGACGCGCGCGGTGGGTCTCGCTGGCACGGCTGGAGAAGCCATGGAACGGCGGCGGCCATACCATGATCGTGGTGCAGCCGCAGAGCGGGGACGAGCGGGTCGCCGGCTCCCTTCGCGCGGCGATGGTCCTCGAAGAGGCGGGCAAACTCGACGAGGCGGCGGCGAAGTATCGCCGTGTGGCCACCGAGTATCCCGATTCCGCGGTCGCCTGGACCGACCTGGGCAACGCGGAGGAAAAGCGCGGCGATGCGGCCGGTGCCGAGCAGGCGTTCCGAAAAGCGCTATCGGTCGATCCGACCTCGCGCGATGCGCTGAACAACCTGGCCTGGCTTCTCTATCAGCAGCAGCGCCTCGCCGAGGCGGAGCCGCTGGCGCGCAAGGCGGCGGCGCAGGCCGGGCCGGACCGTTACGTGATCCTCGACACGCTGGCGCGGATTCTCGCGGCGCACGGCGCGTGCGGCGAGGCGGTGCAGACGTTCCAGCAGGCGATCGACTCCGTTCCACCCTCGGACACCGACGCGCGGGAATCGCTGGAGAGCGCGCTGCACGAAACCCGCGCATCCTGCCGCTGAGCGTCCGTTTGCCAGTTGCCCGCTGCCGGTTGTAGCTTCGGCGCCGATGCCGCAGTCCACCGACGGCGACCGCCCCCGATTCTCCAGCCGCGCGCGCTGGAGCGCGCCGAAGAACCGGCTGGCGCTGGCGCGCGAACGACGCCGCGGCGAGATCTTCGATCTGACGGAATCAAACCCGACGCGCGCCGGATTCGACTACCCGCTCGAGGAGCTGGCTTCGGCGATGGGACGAGCCGCGCGTACGCCGTACTCACCCGACCCATACGGACTGCCGAGCGCGCGCGAGGCGCTGTCGACGGAGCTCCAGTGCGAAGCGGACGAACTCGTGCTCACCGCGTCGACCAGCGAGGCGTACAGCTTCCTGTTCAAACTGCTGTGCGACGCCGGCGACGCGGTGTTGAGCGCCGTGCCGTCGTATCCGCTGATCGCGGAGATCGCCGCGCTCGATCTCGTATCCGTCCGCCATTTCGCGCTCGACCTCCACGGACGATGGGAGGTCGACGCCGGCCGGATACGGGCCGCGCTCACCGACCGCGTGCAGGCCGTCGTGGCCGTGAATCCGAACAATCCGACGGGGTCGTTCCTCGACGCGCACGATCAGGCGGCGATCGCCGCATGCGGACTCCCGGTCATCTGCGATGAGGTCTTTCTCCAGTACGGCCTCGAACGGCGCGGGACCGCGTTCGCCGGCGACGACGTTCTCACGTTCAACCTCGGCGGGCTGTCGAAGTCCGCCGGACTGCCCCACTACAAACTCGGATGGATCCGGGTCCGCGGACCCGAACCGAAGCGGCGTCAAGCGATCGCCGCCCTCGCGGTCATCGCCGACAATTTCCTCTCCGCGGCAACCCCAGTGCAGGCCGCACTCCCCGAACTGCTGCGCATCGCGCCGCGGATCCGCGCCGCCATCGCCGATCGGCTGCAGCGCAATCTCCGCTCGCTCGATGCCGCGCTAGCAGGCGTTGGGTCGGCACGCCGGCTCCCCGTCGAGGGCGGGTGGTCGGCGGTCGTCCGCATGCCGAGCACCGAATCGGACGAAGCCTTCGCCCTCCGTCTTCTGGAACAGTCCGGCGTGCTCGTGCATCCGGGCTATTTCTTCGATTTCCCGTCCGACGGCTTCTTCGTCGTCTCGCTGCTCACGGCTCCGGAGGTTTTCGACGAAGGCATCCGTCGCGTCGCCGGTATGATTCCCCGCTGATGGCCGATCCCTCTTCCATCCGCGGTCCGTGGCTGCTCGATCCGGACGTGGTGTTTCTCAACCACGGATCGTTCGGCGCAACGCCCGTCGACGTGCTGGCGAAACAGGACGAGTACCGCGCACGCATGGAACGCGAGCCGGTGCGGTTTCTGGTGCGCGAGCTCGAGCCGCTGCTCGACGCGGCCCGCGCGGACCTCGCTCGGTTCGTCGGTGCGGACAGCGACGATCTGGCGTTCGTTCCGAACGCCACCGCCGGCGTGAACGCCGTGCTGCGGTCGCTCAATTTCCGCTCCGGCGACGAACTGCTTGTGACCACGCAGGAGTACAACGCGTGCCGCAACACTCTAGAGTTCGTCGCCGCGCGGAGCGGAGCAGCCGTCGTGGTCATCGACCTCCCGTTTCCGATCGCCTCGGCCGACTCCGTCGTCGAGCGCATCGTCGCCCGCGCGACTCCGAAGACGCGCCTGCTCCTGCTCGATCACGTCACCAGCCAGACCGCGCTCGTCCTCCCGATGCAGCAGATCGTCGCCGAGATGTCCGCGCGTGGCATCGACACACTCGTCGATGGAGCACACGCCCCCGGGATGATTCCTCTCGATCTCCGGGTCCTCGGTGCCGCCTGGTATACCGGCAACCTCCACAAATGGGTGTGCGCGCCGAAAGGGGCGGCGTTCCTCTTCGCGCGCCCGGATCGCCGCGCCGTCACCCGGCCGATCGCCATCAGCCACGGTGCGAACTCGCCGCGTACCGACCGCTCGCGGTTCCATCTCGAATTCGACTGGACGGGCACATTTGACCCCACCGCGTGGCTGTGCGTCGCCGACGCGCTGCGGTTCATCCCCTCGCTCGTTGCCGGCGGATGGGACGAGGTCATGCGGCGCAATCATGAGCTCGCCGTGCAGGGGCGCGACATCGTGGCGGCCGCGCTCGGCATCG
>DATFUW010000182.1:0-4072 GCA_035260605.1 Thermoanaerobaculia bacterium
CAAGCCCCTCCTGATCATCGCCGAAGACGTCGAAGGCGAGGCGCTGGCCACCCTGGTGGTCAACAAACTGCGCGGCACGCTCAACGTCGCGGCCGTGAAAGCGCCGGGATTCGGCGACCGCCGCAAAGCGATGCTCGAAGACATTGCCATCCTCAGCGGCGGCAAGTTGATCTCCGAGGACCTCGGCATCAAGCTGGAGAATGTGAAGTGGGAAGACCTCGGCGACGCCAAGCGCGTGACCATCGACAAGGACAACACCACGCTGGTCACCGATGCCGACGACAAGGCCCGCAGGGAATCCATCGCCGGACGCGTCAAGCAGATTCGCCAGCAGATCGAAGACACCACCTCCGACTACGACCGTGAGAAGCTCCAGGAACGCCTGGCGAAGCTCGTCGGCGGCGTCGCGGTGATCAAGGTCGGTGCGGCGACCGAGACGGAGATGAAGGAGAAGAAGGCCCGCGTCGAAGACGCCATGCACGCAACCAAGGCGGCCGTCGAAGAAGGCATCGTCCCGGGCGGCGGCGTCGCGCTGATCCGCGCGCAGGAAGCGGTCGAGAAGCTGAAGATCGACGGCGATGCGAAGGTCGGCGTGAACGTCATTCGCCGGGCCCTGGAAGAGCCGTTCCGCCAGATCGTCTTCAACGCCGGTCTGGAAAGCTCCGTCATCCTCAACGAGGTCAAGCAGAAGGGCGGTAACTTCGGCTTCGACGCCCGCAACGAGAAGGTCGTCGACATGCTGAAGGAAGGCATCATCGACCCGGCCAAGGTGACCAAGCAGGCGCTGCTCAACGCCTCCTCCATCGCCGGTCTGATGCTGACCACCGAGGCGCTCGTCTCCGAGATCAAGGAGGACGAGAAGGCCCCGGCGGCAGGCATGGGCGGCGGTCCGGGCGGGATGGGTGGAATGTACTAAATTCCGGCGTGGGGCCTCAGGCCTCAGGCGTCAGGTTGGGGCGAGCCGGCAACGGCTCGCCCCTTTTCCTTTCCAACTCGCGGCGCATCATCGGCTTGTCGCGCGCGGCACTCGAATTGCTTGCCGACACAGCGGGGCGTAACGCCCCTTTTTTTGTCGACTGGCCACCAGGAGGCGACGATGCGGCAATCGAGCACGAGCCTGTCCCGGATCATCGAGCGGAATGGGGCCACATGGCACGTCCGAGTCGTCGGCCGTCAGCGCGAAGACGGCACGTGGGAGGGGCGTGTCGAATTCCGGAACGGGATTTCCCCACCGCTATTCACCGACGAGGAGACGAGTCAGCCAAACCTGCAGGACCTGGAGTATTGGGCGACCGGACTGGAGCAGGTCTTTCTCGAAGGAGCGCTCGACCGCGCGTTCGCAGCATCGGCGAAACGAAAGGGGGCCTGATGCGTCTCGATCCGATCGAGGTGTACATCCTCGAATGCTTCCGCCAGCGGGAGGCGACCTCGCTCACCTTCGACGAGATCTTCGCTGAGAGCACGTCACACCGGCGGGACGCCTTGCGCGACGCCCTGGTGGAGCTGGAGCGCGCGCAGGTGCTCGTCCGCCGCTCGAGTCACGGCAACCGATTCGACCTGACGGCCGAGGGCCGGCGCTTCCTCGACGTCTGATTCACTGCGGCGCCATCTGCGCGAGCGTGATCACATTCCCAGCGGCGTCCCGGAGGATCATCTCCGTCGAGCCATAGAACGTCTTGCGGCGCTCGACGAGCACCTCGGTGCCGGCAGGCACGCGCGCAGAGAGCGCGTCGAGATCCTCCACTTCCACAAAGAGCGCCGATCGTCCGAGGCCGCTCTCCTCGACGCGCGGCTCGTCGGCGCGGATGCTGGCATGCGTCTGCAACATCACCTCGGCCGAGTCGCGCTGCAGGATGACGAACCCGATCCGTTCTCCATGTGGAACTTCGACGGTGCGGGCGAATCCGAGGGCCTCCCAGAGCGGAAGGAGCGGTTCGATGGCTTCGACTGCCAGGACGGGCGTTAGTTTCTTGATCATGGATTCAAGATCGGCCGCTCATGCGCCCGGGGATTGGAAAAATGGAACGGGAGTGTCGCCGCCGAGCTCGCGGAAATCGGCGATCAGATGGGATTGGTCGAAGTATCCGCTCTCCGCGGCGAGATCGGCCCACGACCTCCCTCCAGCCCGCCCGAGAGCCACGGCCCGCCGGAAGCGCATGACGCGCGCGAACGCCTTGGGCGAGATCCCGACGTGCACGGCGAACGACCGCGCCAGGTGCTGCCGCGACATCCCGACCATCGAGGCCACCGATTCCACCGGGATCCTCCCGCCGGTTTCCACCAGGGCGTCGACCGCGGCAGTGACGCGCGGATCGTAGTGCGCATCCATGAGAAAGGGCCGCAACTCGGCCTCGATCTGCCCGATGTCCTCGCCTGCGAAGCGGATTCGGGGCGCGACGTTTGAAAGCGGCACGCGCGCGTCGGTCAGGAGGGCCAGGGGCGTGCGCAGGAGCGCGGCGGCGCGCCCGGGACGGAAACGAACGCCGAACGTTCCGGAAGTGCTCTCGACGAGGAGCGACCGCGTCATGGTGCCCACGACGAATGCTCCGTCCGGTCCGAACACCACGTCGGTGCACCCATCGGGGAGGACGCGGATGGGCCTCGCCGGCGGGCCGTCAATCCACCACCAGACCTCGATGCATCCGGCGAGGTCGGCGGCGGGCGCGGTCTCGTGAATCATGCCCCTGCGAGTGTAGCGCACACACGAAAACGCCGCCGGTTGCCCGGCGGCGTTCCGTCTCTCTCTTCACAACGCGTCAGTGCTGCATCCGGAGGATTTCGGACAGGGACACCGCGGGCAGAGGCTTTCCGAGGAAGAAGCCCTGCATCTCGGTGCACCGCCGGTTGAGCAGGTAGGAGAGCTGCTCTTTGGTTTCCACTCCTTCCGCTACGACGCGCATGTCGAATCCCTTGGCCATGGTGATCATCGCCTGCACGATGGCGGCATCGTCCGGGCGGCGGATCATGTTGTGAACGAACATCGGGGCGATCTTGATGGTGTCGACCGGGAGCTGCTTGAGGTCGGCGAACGAGCACCCGCCGCTGCCGAAGTCGTCGATCGCCAGCAGCACGCCGATTTCCTTGAGGGCCTGCAGGATCTCGGAGGCGCGGGCGCAGTCGGCGAGCGACGCATGTGCGATTTCGAGCTCCACGCTGCGCGGTTCGAGCGAGTTCTCTCTTACCGCCTGTTCGACGGACCGAATCAGCGAACGGGCGTTGAAATCCCGTGGGGATAGATTGACGGCCACGCGGGTCGGCATCCCGGCTTCGGACCACTCCCGCGCCTGACGGGCCGCGGAGGTGAGCACGAACTCGGCGATCCTGTTCCCGAGGCCCGCCTCTTCGGCCACGTTCAGAAACTCGGAGGGGCCGATGATGCCCAGGTCCGGATGGCGCCAGCGGACGAACGCCTCGACGCACTGGATGCGCCCGGTCTGCACATCGACCTCGGGCTGGTAGTGCAGCTCGAACTCTCCGCGGTCGAGCGCACGGCGCACGCTGGAAACGAGCGCCAGCCGTTCGAGTGTCCGCGCGTTCAGTTCTTCGTCATGGAACTGATAGAGGTTCCGCCCGAACTCCTTGGCGCGGAACATGGCCGTACTGGCGTTCCGGATCAGCGCCTCGGCCTCGCTGCCGTCGCGCTTCGACATGGCGATCCCGATGCTCCCGGTCAGCTCGATGCTGCGGCCGCCGACGTTGAACGGATGCGCCATGGCATCGAGCACGCGCTGCGCCACGATCGCGGACTCCGTCCCCGCACCCGAATCGGCGATGAGGAAAATGAACTCGTCGCCCGAAAAGCGCGCCAGCGAATCCTCTTCGCGCAGCGTCGCGTTCAGCCGGTCGGCAACGGAGCGCAGCAGGCGATCGGCCATGCCGCGGCCCAGCGCATTGTTGACGATGTCGAACCGGTCGAGGTCCATCATCATCACCGCGACCAGCTTCCTGTGCCGCCGCGCCTGCGCCATGGCAACGTTCAGCCGGTCGACGAACAGCATCCGGTTCGGCAGCAGGGTCAGCGCGTCGTGATAGGCCTGGTACTCGAACCGCTGCACCGCGATCCGCTGCTCCG
>DATFUW010000183.1:0-7717 GCA_035260605.1 Thermoanaerobaculia bacterium
CCGCCTCGCTCGAAACGATCTACGACTGCGCCTCGCTGACCAAGCCGCTGGTCACGGCGGCGCTCACGTTACAGGCTGCCGCGAGCGGCACGATCACCCTCGAGGATCGCTTCCACGGCTACACCTACCGCGAGCTGCTGACGCACACTTCCGGACTGCGCGCCTGGATGCCGCTCTACGCGCACGGCGACTATCTGGAAACGATTTTGAAGGAGGGGCCGGAGGTCGCGCCCGGAACGAAGGTCATCTACTCCGATCTCAACTTCATCCTCCTGTGGTACGCATTGCGGCAGCTGGGGATCGAATACCGCGTGCCGATGGCCGTCGAGGACGCGCTGTTCCGTCCGCCGCCGGCGCTGCGTCCGCGGATTGCGGCGACCGAATGGGGGCAGCGGTACGAGGCCAAGATGGCCGGCGCCGCCGCCGTGCGGGACGGGTTGATCTGGGGAGAGACGCACGACGGCAATTCGTTCTTCGCCGGCGGCACGGCGGGCAACGCGGGGCTCTTCGCCACCGCGCGCGCGGTATTCCGGCTGGCGCAGGGTTGGGCGAACGCCGAGGTCCTTCCGCGCGCGCTCGTCGACGAGGCGACGCGCAACCTCACGCCGGACCTCGGCGACGCGCGCGGACTCGGCTGGCAGCTCCCCACCGGAACCGAGGCGACGAAGATGCTCTCGCCGCGCGCCTATGGCCATACCGGCTTCACCGGAACGTCCGTTTGGATCGACCCCGACTCCGATCGCATCGTCGTGCTGCTGACCAACCGCGTGCACCCCTGCGCCGCACCGATCAACATCCAGCGGATTCGCGGCCAGTTCCACCGGCTGGCGATGGGGTTGGCGATGGGGTCAGGTCTTTAATTTGGTATTTGCTACACCCTGTGGAAAATACCAAATTAAAGACCTGACCCCATCGCCCCCGTCCCCATCGCGCTGGAGGGCGCCCACGCGGCGGCCTTCGCACGGAGCGCGACGGCGCGCGAGGCGTCGCCGGCCGCCTCGGAGAGCTTCGCGTACATCCAGAGCGTCTCCGCGAGCAGCGGATCGGGATCGGTGTAGTCGTCGCGGAATCGCGTCTCCAAGAGTTCGGCGTTGTCGCGGAAGATCCGCAATGCGTCATCGCGCTTTCCGCGGCGCAGCAGCACGTAGGCCAGGCCGAGCGCCTGGAACTCCTGGATCTGCGGATAGAGTGCGATCTGCTCTTCCATGAGCCGCTGCGCCTCCTCCAGATCGCGGCCCAGGTGTGCGAGCGACAGCGCGATCCCTTCCCGTGCCGCCGGATCGTCCGACTTCCGATACGCGGCGATCGCCTCGTCGAACTTCCCCATCAGCTTCAGCGCCTCGGCGCGATGCAGCCAGTCGTCGCCCGCCGCATCCACCGCCTGCGCGTACTTTCCCTGATGGATGAGCTGCTGCACCGTCGTCACCGGCTTCTGCGCGAACATGTAGAGGAGCAGCCAGACGACGATCGCCGCAACGGCGAGAGCGATGAGCAGCGTCACGCGCTGATCGTATCAGTGCGCGGCCTGCGGCGTGGCCGTGGTCTGCTGCTGCGGCGGCGGAACCGCCCCCTGTTCGACCACCGTCGTGCGCATCGTCTGCGGATTGCCGTCGTACTGGTACTTCAGCTCGGGCATCGGAAGAGCCTGCGTGGCCTGAGACTGATTGTTCAGGTCGGTCACGTCGGTCAGGGGAACCGCGGCAGCATTGGAGACGGCGCTCTCGTTTCTCTGGACCATCACCTGGTGCAATCCGGCGAGCAGCAGGAGGCCCACGACGATCGCTCCCGCGATCACGAGGCCCTGCCGCTGCCGCGCGTACTGCAGAATGCCTTGGGCGGCCGTCGTGTGGCGCGGACGAAACTCCTCCTGCAGGATGGCCTGCGTGTCGATCGGCTTCTCGCCGCTTTGCGGATCGGCACCGCAGTAGGGACAGATGCGGGCTGCGGCGTCGATCTCGTGCCCGCACGCGGCACAGGTCGTCTTATCCATTTCCATGGAAGGTTATATCGACTGCCACGCGAGCGGTCACCGGATCGCCGTTTTCCGTCGCCGGCTTGAACTGCCAGCGCTGTACCGCGGCGATGATCTCGGCGATCCTGGGGACGCTCTGGTTGACTTCGATGTCGGTCACTCGGCCATTGGGATTGACGGTGACGGTCAGGCGCGCCGTCATGTCGTGATCGACGTAGATCCGGGGCAGCGGCTTCGATTCGGGATAGGCCGACGTGCGGACCGGTTCGGATTGGCCCGGTCTCGGGGCCGCTTCGAACTGGGCCTGATCCGGAGGGTTCTGCGGTGATCCATTCTGCAACCCCGCATTCTGCGGACTCTCCGGCGGAGTCTGCGCCGATGCCATCCCGGCCGGCTGCTGCCCCACCGGTTCGGGCTGCCGCGGCTGCGCGTAGGGGGCGCCGGTCAGGGAGCGCGGATCGGTCATCTCGGCCTGCTGCTGCTCCTTTTGCTGTTCCGCTTTCGCGCGCGCCGCCGCGGCGACGTACTGGCCCGACGGCATGGCCGTCGTGTCGTTCAGTCCTTCACCCGCGACGGCCGGCGGCGCGCTGGTGATCGGCTCCGGCCCCAGCGGCGCGGTGCTCTCGGTCCCGGTGAACGGGACGAGCGTGACATTCTTCGGCGGCGTGGGAGCGAACGGCGCCTGCGGATTTTCGGCCGGTGTCTTCGCCTGCGCGGCGTGCACGTCCGAGCCGTTGAAATCGTGGACGAACGCGCCGACGACGAACGCGATGACGAGCAGCGCGGCCAAGGCGATGCCGCCGAGGAGGCGGTTGCGCCACGGACGCTGCGGAGGAGACCAGGCCGGAACGCTTTCGGTCTCTTCCGGCGGCGGCGTCTCCGACTGCTCCCAGTTGCAGTACGGACAGATGCGGGCGTATCCGTCGATCTGCCGCTGACATCGGATGCATGGTTTTCGATCGGCCATTGCCATCCATTGCTGCAACCGCCATACCGCGCCGCGGCGCGTCCTAACTGACTGTCAGTGAACCGGTTAGAATGTCCGTATGGCGGACGGGGAAGAGAGCCTCGGCGCGTACCGGCTGATCGAGCGCATCGGCGCCGGGGGGATGGGCGAGGTGTGGAAAGCGGAGGATACCCGCCTCGGCCGGCTGGTCGCGGTGAAGATCGTTCCTCCCGGGGTCGCGGACAGTGCCGAATCGATCGCCCGTCTGCGGCGCGAGGCGCGCACCGCGGCGCGGCTCAACCATCCGAACATCGCCACGATCCACTCCATCGAAGAGGCCGGCGGGCGGCTCTTCATCGTCATGGAACTCATCGAGGGGGAGCCGCTTTCGGTTCTGATGAAGCGCGGCCTGCTTTCCGAGAGCGAGCTCTGCCGCATCGGTCGCGCGGTCTCCGACGCCCTGGCCGAAGCGCATGCCAAGGGCATCATCCATCGGGATATCAAGCCCGACAACATCGTCGTAGCGGGATCGAAGGTCAAGGTCCTCGACTTCGGGATCGCCAAGCAGATCGGCCTCGCGGGACTGTCGTCCGACGCGCCGACTGCGTCCTTCCTGACGCAGGAAGGAATGATCGTCGGCACGGTGCATTACATGTCGCCCGAGCAGGCGCTGGGCAAGCCGCTCGACCCGCGGACCGACATCTTCTCGCTCGGCGTGGTCCTCTACGAAGCGGCGACCGGACGGCTGCCGTTCCAGGGAGAGACGATCACCGACACGATGACCCGTCTGATTCGCGACGAGCCCGCACCGCCGCTGCGCATCAATCCCGCCCTCTCGCCCACGTTCAACGCGGTGATTCAGCGATGCCTGCGGAAGGATCCGGGAGACCGGTATCCCACCGCCGCCGCGCTGGCCCGTGCACTCGAGCAGCCAACGGTCCTCACCGGATCCAAAGCGAGCACCGCTCCGATGCCGGCGCCGAAGCAGCGGTCGCCGTGGGGATGGATCGCCCTGGCCGTCGCGCTGCTGGTGGTCGTGGCCGCCGCAGGGATTGCCGTCCGGCATCGCCGCGGTGTGCCGCCCACGGTGCCGCAGGCTGCGCCGTCACCGGTGCCGCAGGCTGCACCGTCACCGGTGCCGCAGACGGGAGCGCAGGCAGGAGTGCCCGCGCCACAGGTCTCGACTGCACACGAGTCGTATGAGAACGGGGAGCGGGCATTGCTGGAACACGATTTTTCCAGGGCCATCGAGCAGTATCAGATCGCGCTCGATCATCAGGAGCAGCTCGATCCGCGGGAGCGTGCCCTGGCGCACCTCGGGATCGCCATCGCCATGCACAACCGTCTTCAGGCCGAACGGATGGCGCGGGAGATCGCAGCGCAGTTCCCCGGCGATCCCGATCTCGAGCGGATCCGCTCGGCCTTCGCGGAGAACGAACGTCCGATGCGACGGCGGCTGCGCCCGTGATCGAGCCGCTCGATCTCGCGCGCAGACTGATCGACATTCCCTCGCCGACGGGGGAGGAGGGAGCCGTCGGGGCGTTTTTGCACGAACGACTCGCGGCCTTGGGATTCACCGTGCGCCGGCAGCCGGTGGCCGAGGGACGCTTCAATCTCTTCGCCGATGCGGGCGGCCGCCCCCGCGTGATCCTCAACTCGCACCTCGACACCGTTCCGCCGTGGTTCTCGTCGCGCGAAGACGAAACTCACCTCCATGGCAGGGGAGCATGCGATACCAAGGGAGTCATCGCCGCGATGATCGCGGCCGCGGAACGGCTGCGCGGCGCTGGGGTCCGCGATTTCGCGCTGCTCTTCGTCGTGGGTGAGGAGACCGACTCCATCGGCGCGAAGCGCGCCAACACCGAGTTCTCCGGGATCGGATCGGAGTTCGTGATCGTCGGCGAACCGACCGAATCGAAGTTCGCGCGCGCGTCGAAGGGAGCGCTGACCGCGGTGCTGCGGTTCGAAGGAATTGCGGCACACTCCGCGTATCCGCATCTCGGCGACTCCGCGATCCGCAGGATGCTCGCGGCGATCGCCGGCATCGAGGCCGCCGACTGGGGCTCCGACGCCGTTCTCGGACAGACCACCGTCAACGTCGGCGTGGTCCGCGGCGGCGAGAAGCCGAACGTCATCCCCGCGCTTGCGGAATGCGAGCTGATGTTCCGCACCGCAGGCGGATTCGAGGCGTTGCGCGAGAAATTGGAGCGGCTGGCCGAGCGTTCCGGGGGACGGATCACCCTCGCGCGCGGCAACGATCCGCAGTTCATGGTCGTTCCCGAGGGCGCGCCGTCGACGGTCGTGGCGTTCAATACCGACGTCCCGCACCTCGGCGCTCTCGGCAAGCCGATGCTGTTCGGGCCGGGATCGATCCTCGATGCCCACGGGTCGCGAGAGAAGATCGCCAAAGACGAGCTGCTGGCCTCGATTGACGTCTATTGCGATACCGTGAGGGCTCTGGTGTAACGAGATGGCGAAACTCGAAACGGACATCTGCCTCGTTGCCGCCGTTCGCACGCCGATCGGCAAGTTCGGCGGCTCGCTGGCCTCGCTGACCGCGCCGCAGCTCGGAGTAGCCAGCGCGAAAGCGACGATCGAGCGCAGTGGCATCGATCCTGCGGCGATCGACGAGCTCATCTTCGGAAATGCGCGGCAGGCGGGCGTTGGACCGAACCCCGCACGGCAGGTCGCGATCCGCAGCGGCCTGCGCCACGAGGTCCCGGCGTACACCGTGAACCAGGCTTGCGGGTCGGGGCTCCGCTCGATCATGAACGCCGCCGACGAGATCCGGCTCGGGCAGGCCGAGATCGTCCTGGCCGGCGGCATGGAATCGATGTCCAACACGCCGTATCTGCTCCCGCGCGTGCGATGGGGAATGCGCATGGGGAACAGCGAGCTGGTCGACGGAATGTACCGCGATGGTTTTTTCTGTCCGCTGGCCGAGGAGATGATGGGCGCGACGGCGGAGACGCTGGCCGAGCGCTATGCGATCTCCCGGGAAGAGCAGGACGCGTACGCCGTGTCGTCACAGCAGAAAACGGAGCACGCTGCCGCCGCCGGGCGATTCCGCGAGGAGATCGTCCCGTTGGCGGCGCTGGACCACGACGAACACCCGCGATCCGGCACGGACCTCGGCTCATTGGCGAAGCTTCCGCCGGTCTTCCGCAAGAACGGGACCGTGCACGCCGGAAACTCGTCGGGGATCACCGACGGCGCGTCGTCGATGCTCGTCGCCTCGCGCGCCGCCGTGCGAAGCCACGGACTCGAACCGATGGCCCGCATCCTCGGCTACGCGCAGGCGGGCGTCGATCCGAAGGTCATGGGGATCGGGCCGGTCCCTGCGACGCGTCGCCTCCTCGCTGATCTGGGGATCAAACTCGAAGACATCGACCTCATCGAACTGAACGAGGCCTTCGCCGCGCAGGTAGTGGCCTGCGATCGCGAGCTGCACTTCGACTTCGACCGCGTCAACGTTCACGGCGGTGCCATCGCCCTCGGCCATCCCATCGGATGCACCGGGGCGCGCATCACCACCACGCTGCTCCATGCTCTCCGCGCACACGATCGGACGCTCGGCCTGGCCACGCTCTGCATTTCCGGCGGCATGGGAATCTCGATGATCGTGGAGAGGGAGCGGTGACATTTCCCGTTGAAGGCTGAATGACGCCGCAAGTCGACATGCGTCTCACCGATTCCCACTGCCACCTCACGATGTCCGACGCGGGCGCGCTGCTGGCGCGCGCGAGAGAGGGCGGTGTGCGCGGATTCGTGGTGCCGGGGACGAATCTGGCGGACGGGCCACGCGCCCTGGAGATCGCCACGCAAAACGAGGGCGTCTGGGCGGCGGTGGGGTTCCATCCGCACGAGGCGAAGGATTGCGACGACGCCGCTTTCGCCGAGATCGAGCGGCTGGCGCGCGACCCGCGCGTCGTGGCCATCGGCGAGGTGGGCCTCGACTACCACTACATGCAGTCACCGCGCGAGACGCAGCGCGAGGTCCTGCTGCGCCACCTCGACCTGGCGGACCGGCTCGGTAAGCCGGTGATCATCCACAACCGTGAATCGACGGACGATCTGCTGGAAATCGTGCAGCACCGCCGGGGCCGCGGCATCCTGCATTCCTTCACCGAGTCCTACGAGGTGGCGGCCAGGCTGATCGACCGCGGCTATTTCATCTCCTTCTCGGGCATCGTGACCTTCCGCAGCGCGGAGGCATTGCGCGCATGCGCGCGGAAGCTGCCGCTCGACCGGGTGCTGATCGAGACCGACACGCCCTATCTGGCCCCCGTCCCCTTTCGCGGGCGGGACAACGAGCCGGCCTATGTGGTGAAGGTGGCGGAACTGCTGGCCTCACTCCAGACGCTGCCGCCGGAGCGCGTGGCCGCCGTTACCACGGCAAATTTCGAGCGTGCATTCTCGGTTACGGTGCCGCAATGAATCCCGATCTGTCGATCGTCTTTCCCGTATTCAACGAGGAAGAGAACATCCCCATCTTGCTCGGGGAGATCGCCGCGGCGATGCAGGGACAGCCCTGGAGTTGGGAGATGGTCGCCGTCGACGATGGCTCGCGCGACCGCAGCCTCGAGGTCCTGCGCGCCAGCCGGGCGACCTATCCGAACCTGCGCGTGCTGGCCTTCGAGAAGAACAGCGGACAGACCGCGGCGCTGGATGCCGCCTGGCGCGCGGCGCGCGGCACGTTCGTCGTCTCCCTCGATGCCGACCTGCAGAACGATCCGGCCGACATTCCAACGATAATGCGTACCCTCGAGCAGAGCGGTGCCGACATGGTGATCGGAGTC
>DATFUW010000184.1:0-3087 GCA_035260605.1 Thermoanaerobaculia bacterium
GACGTCGTCGTGGTCGACATCGTCGAAGGCGTCCCACAGGGAAAGACGCTCGACCTGATGGAGACCGCTCCGGTGGAGAAGTTCGACTCCATCCTGACTGGAACGAACGGGTACGACGAGACGGAGAACTCCGACGTCGTGGTGATCACCGCGGGACTTCCGCGGAAGCCGGGGATGAGCCGTGATGACCTGCTGTGGAAGAACGAGGAGATCGTCGCGGGGGTGACGCGGGAGATTGTGAAGCGTTCGCCGAAGTCGATTCTGGTGGTGGTGTCGAATCCGCTCGACGCCATGTGCGAGGTCGCGCGGCGCGTTTCGAAGTTTCCGCGCGAGCGTGTGATCGGAATGGCCGGCGTCCTCGACTCCGCGCGGATGCGGGCTTTCATCGCCATGGAGCTCAAGGTCTCCGTCGAGAACACGCACGCATTCGTTCTCGGCGGTCACGGCGACACCATGGTCCCGCTGCCGCGCTACTCCACCGTCGCCGGGATCCCGATCACCGAGCTGATCTCGAAGGAGCGTATCGAGGCCATCGTCGACCGGACGCGCAAGGGCGGCGGAGAGATCGTCTCCCTGCTGAAGACCTCCGCCTGGTATGCGCCCGGCGCCGCCGCCGTGGAGATGGTCGAGGCCATCCTCAAGGACAAGCGGAAGATTCTGCCGTGCGCCGCGTTTCTTCAGGGGGAGTACGGGATCCGGAATCTGTACGTCGGCGTGCCGGTGAAGCTCGGGCGCAACGGGATGGAGCAGGTGATCGAGATCAAGCTGACCGGCGAGGAGCGCGCGGCGCTCGACAAGTCGGCGGCCGCGGTCAAGGAACTGTTCGATCTCCTGAAGATCGCCGCCTGAGCGTTCGGCGCCAGCCGCCGGTCCGTCCCGGTGCTACCATCGTGGCATCCATGAAGAAACTCGTGATCGACATCGAGACGGTCGGCTTCCCGTGGGAAGAGCACGACCCGTACGTCCGCGAGTATCTGATCAAGGGGCTGACCGAAGAGGGCGTGGAGGAGACGCGCCGGGCCGGCGGCCTGTCGCCGTTCCGCGGAAGGATCATTGCCATCGGCGTGATCCGCATCGACGACGGTCGCTCCTGCGCGCTGTACGAGGTGCCGGGACAGACCGACGTGCGGGTGGAGAAGGCGGGCCTGCGCACCTACATTTCCGGAACGGAGAAGCAGATCCTCGAGAAGTTCTGGGAGTGGTTCGAGCCGGACGCGCGCTTCATCACCTTCAATGGCCGGCAGTTCGACGGGCCGTTCCTCATGATCCGCTCCGCGGTCCACGGCATCATTCCGAAACGCGAGCTGGTCGGCTATCGCTATCAGATGCATCCGAACTGCGATTTGCGCGAAGCGCTGAACTTCTTCGGCACGACGAACAACCGGCAGTTCAAGTTCAACCTCGATCTGGCCTGCAAGACGTTCGGCATCGCCACGTCGAAAGGCGAGGGGATGGACGGGCGGTCGGTCGAGGCGCGGTATCACGCCGGACAGCATCGGCAGATCGCCGACTACTGCCTGGAAGACGTCCGTGCCACGTGGGAGCTGTACGAGAAGATCGCTCCGACCCTGCTGATGCAGAACCGGGAGTTCCGTGAATCGGAAGAGCGCGATGGCCGAGGCCGCAGGGCGGAGCCGGTCCTGCCGACCAGCGAAGCCCCGTTCGTCGCCTCGGTGACCCAGACCTCGCTCGAGCTCGCGGCCGTGCTCGAAGGCGCCGACCCGGAGCGCGACGCTGTGGCCGGCACGCATCAGGCGCTCGTCTTCGAGAAGCTGATCAAGTCCGAAGAGGAAGAGGACGAGATCCCGCTCGACGAGTGACGTCCAGGTCTCGTAGCAGGCCATCGCGCAGCGCATAGATCCAGCCGTGGATCGCGAGCGACTGCCCGCGCGTCCACGCGTCCTGCACGATGGTCGTCTGGCTGACGTTGGCCACCTGATCCATCACGTTGAGCTCGCACAGACGGGCATGGCGTTCCGGGCCGGGGAGCGCATCGATTTCCGCCTGATGGCGCCGGCGGACGTCCTGCACGTGGCGGATCCAGTTGTCGACGAGCCCGAGCTTGTCGTCGCGCAATGCCGCCAGCACGCCGCCGCAGCCGTAATGCCCGCAGACGATGATGTCGGTCACGCGAAGCACATCGACCGCGAACTGCATCGCCGCGAGGCAGTTCAGATCACTATGAACGACCACATTGGCGATGTTCCGATGGACGAACATCTCGCCCGGCGGCAGACCGACAATCTGATTCGCCGGCACGCGGCTGTCCGAGCAGCCGATCCAGAGGTACTGCGGTGCCTGTTGCCGCGAGAGGCGTTCGAAGAATTGCGGGTCCTCGCGGACCATCGCTGCCGCCCATGCGCGGTTGTTCGCGAAGAGATCTCCTCCGGTCATCGAGCGTGCCCTTCGCCTACGGCTGTTTCCCGAGGGCCTGCTCGACCTTCTTCGCGTCGACCGCCTTGGAGAAGTCCTCCAAGCCGGCGGCGACCTTGTCGTTGGTGAACAGCTCGCGCATGGCCACCTGACCCAGGATGCCGAACGCGCTTTCAATCGTGCTGGGCCCTTCGTACTTGATCGCGTCTCGCGTCTGCTGGGCGCACGAGTCGGTGAGCAGCCGTTCGAAGATCTTCGCGGTGTCCTTCGTGATCTCCTGCCGCTGTTCGGGCGACACCGCGGCGAGGCTCTGCACGTCCGGATGGAGCGCCATCGTGGCGAAGATCCAGCGGATGAGCATCGTCTTCTCGGCCGGGCTCGTGGAGGACACGAGACATTTGCCCAGCGTGTCGGCATAGGGGCCTGCGAATGCGGCGTTGCTGAGCAGCCCGGTGAGCACGGCTGCCAGAGCGAATGCCAGTCTGCGTGATTGCATGTCCACCATCCTCATCTCTATGAATGTACGCGACCACGGCATTGTGGCATGAATGCTTCGCGCCGGTGCGAAGCTACAATCTCGTCGATGAAGTTGTTTCGCGCCAGGATTTTCACGCCCATCGCCGACCCGTTTCGCGTGACGGGAGCTTCGTACCAGTCGTTCGATGACGGCTATCTGGCGGTCGAGCACGGGCGCATTGCCGGGATCGGCCCGTG
>DATFUW010000185.1:0-3564 GCA_035260605.1 Thermoanaerobaculia bacterium
AGTCGTCTGGCGCGACACCACCGAGCCGGTCTGGACGCATTCGAAGGCCGTCGGCCGAGAGCCGAAAACCACGATGGCCGGCATGTCGAAGGACAACTTCTTCTTCGGCGTCCGCGCCGTCGACCGCAACGGCTTCAAGAGCGTGGTGAGTTCTCCAGTGCCGTTCCGCCCGCGCAGGCCGGCACCGCCGCCACCGGCACCACCGTCGCCCTCATTCTGAGCGGCGCGTCGCGGCCTCATTGCGGCATCTCAGCCGGCTCCGGTTCGGAAAGCGGCTTCGATTCGCGGCCGGCGCGCTCGGTCGTCTTCTGATCGGCTGCGGCCTTCGGGAGCAGCGCGAGCATGAGCACTTCCTCGACGTGATCGACGAAGTGGAAAGTCATGTCCCGCTTGATGGGCTCGGGGACGTCGACCAGATCGCGCTCGTTCAGCTTCGGCAGGATCACGGTGTTGATCTTCGCCGCGCGGGCCGCGAGGACCTTCTCCTTCACGCCGCCGATCGGCAGCACGTCTCCGCGCAGCGTCACCTCGCCGGTCATGGCCACGTTTCGCTTCACTGGCCGGCCGGTGATCATGGAGATGATCGCCGTGGTCATGGTGATTCCTGCAGAGGGACCGTCCTTGGGGATCGCGCCGGCCGGCACGTGGATGTGCACGTCGTGGTTCTCGAAGTAATCCGACGGCGTCCCCTGCTCCTCGGCGTGCGCGCGCGCGTAGGTCAACGCGGCCTGGGCCGACTCCTTCATCACGTCGCCGAGCTGACCGGTGAGCACCAGCTTCCCCTTGCCGCGCACGGCGATGGCCTCGATGAAGAGGATGTCGCCGCCGACGGCGGTCCATGCCAGCCCGGTGGCGACGCCCACCTGGTCGCGCTCCAGCAGCTCCTCTGCGAAATGCTTCATCGGCCCGAGGAACTTCTCGACGTTCGCGTCGGTGATGCGGTAGGCCTTCTGTTCTTTTCCCTCTGCGACCTCGACGGCGATCTTGCGGCAGATCGTCCCAATCTCGCGCTCGAGGTTGCGCAGCCCCGCTTCTTTCGTGTAGCCGGTGATCACCTTCGTGACCCCGGAATCGGTCCAGACGACCTCAGTCTCCTGGATCCCGTTTTCCTCCATCTGCTTCGGGATCAGGTGCTGGCGGGCGATCGACAGTTTCTCCTCGTCGGTGTAGCCCGAAAGGCGGATGACTTCCATGCGGTCGAGGAAGGCAGGCTGGATCGTGTCGAGCACGTTCGCAGTGACGATGAACATCACGTTCGACAGATCGTAGGCCACGCCGAGGTAGTGATCGCGGAAGGAGAAGTTCTGTTCGGGATCGAGGACCTCGAGCAGTGCGGAGGAAGGATCGCCGCGATAATCGGCTCCGATCTTGTCGACCTCGTCGAGCATGAAGACGGGGTTCGAGGTCCCGGCCTGGTTGATGCCCTGAACGATGCGGCCGGGCAGCGCACCGACATAGGTGCGGCGGTGGCCGCGGATTTCGGCTTCGTCGCGCACGCCGCCCAGCGAGATGCGTACGAACTTCCGGTCGAGCGCACGGGCGATCGAGCGGCCAAGCGAGGTCTTTCCGACGCCCGGAGGGCCGACGAAGCAGAGGATTGGTCCCTTCATCTTCGCGCCGCGCAGTTTGCGCACGGCGAGATATTCGAGGATGCGCTCCTTGATCTTTTCCAGATCGTAGTGGTCTTCGTCGAGGATCTGCCGCGCGCGGCCGAGCTCATGGTTGTCGGCGGACATCACGCCCCACGGCAGGCCCGTGACCCAGTCGAGATACGTGCGGATGATCGACGTCTCGGCGGAGTCTGGATGCGAGCGTTCGAGCCGCTTGATCTGCTTCTCGACTTCCTCGCGGGCCTCCGGCGGGATCATCTTCTCTTCGATCTTCTTGCGGTAGTTCTCGACTTCCTCGGTGATCTCTTCGCCTTCGCCCAGCTCCGACTGAATGGCCTTGAGCTGCTGGCGCAGGAAGTACTCACGCTGGCTCTTGTTCATCTCCCCCTGCGCGGCCGAGGAGATCTCTTGCTGCATGGTGAGGAGGTTGATTTCGCGCGTCAGGAGCTCATTGACGCGTTTGAGGCGCTCGACCGGATCGATCGTCTCCAGGATCTGCTGCGCTTCCTCGAGCTTGAGGTCGAGGTTCGACGCCGCAAGGTCGGTCAGGCGCGCCGGATCGTCGAGGTTCGCGGCGATGACCATCACCTCCGGCGAGATGTTCTTGCCGAGACTGACGGCACGGTCCAGGTTCTGCTTGACGGCGCGGACCAGCGCTTCGATCTCCAGCGACCGTTCCTTCGGCGCCGCCTCTTCGATCCGCGTGATCTTGGCCTTGAAGAACGGCGCGGTCTGGATGAAGTAGTCGATGCGCGCACGCGACAGGCCCTGCACCAAAATGCGGATGCGCCCGTCCGGGAGCTTCAGCATCCGCATGATGATGGCCACCGTGCCGACGCGGTAGAGGTCTTCTTCTCCCGGATCCTCGTTCTGGAAGTCCTTCTGCGCCGTCAGCATGATCACGCGGTTCTCGGCCAGCGCCTGATCCACTGCGTTGATCGACTTCTCCCGCGATACCGACAGCGGAACGATGATGAACGGAAAAATGACGAGGTCCTTCAACGGCAGCACCGGGAGGACGTCGGGGATCTTGATCGCCTCTTCCTTGGCGGTTTCGTTCGCGTCCGTCATCGATACCTCATCGGAACCGGCTGCAGCCTCTGCAACCGCTGTTCCCGGCACTCCTCGCTGGGCGCTCCTATATCACGTTTCCTCGGCGTGCGTCTCTTTCCTGAGGTCGCGCCAGTTCAGCCCTTCCCCGACGAACAGAACGAGCCCGATCGCGATCACCGGAAGCGTTCCCACCGCATGAAACAGGACCGTGACCGCGACGGAGCCGTCGATGTCGAAGTGGTAGAACGTCTTCAGGATGTACTGAGAGATTTTGTCGAATCCGCCGATGCCCCCCGGGGTGGGAATGGCAATGCCGATGGTCGTCGTGCCGGTCAGGAAGAAGGATGAATCGAACGAGACCTGCCGGTGCGCGGCGATCAGCGTGAACCAGAACTGCGAAGTCAGGCACAGCCAGGTCAGCGCGGTGCAGGCGATGATCCCCGCCAGCGCACGCGGCCGTTCCGCGATGCTCAGCGTTCCGGCGAAGGCATCGAAGAAGCGCATCCAGGCATCGCGGAAGCGCACCGGCAGGAGTCTGCCCAGGAATTCATGCAGACGGCGCACGCCGCCCCGAAAAAAGTAGAACGCCACGATCAGGATCAGGATCAGGACCAGCAGCGATGCGGCACCGATGGCCCCCGCATGCACGGCCGGCTGACGGAATTCGTTCCATCGGCGCAGGCAAAAAAAAACAAACAGACACAGGATGGTGATCAGGTCGAGCACGCGCTCGGTCAGCACAGTGCCGAGGGCGTCGGGAAAGCGGATCGACGTGCGATGGGCAAGCAGGGCAGGACGGGCCACGTCGCCCGCCCGGATCGGAAGGATCGTCGACAGCATGTAGCCGAGCGTGTTGGCGAAAAACGT
The DNA here is from genome assembly GCA_035260605.1 of Thermoanaerobaculia bacterium. Lineage (GTDB taxonomy): Bacteria > Acidobacteriota > Thermoanaerobaculia > Gp7-AA8 > Gp7-AA8 > Gp7-AA10. The sequence continues at coordinate 3,531 of DATFUW010000185.1, forward strand.
CGGGTAGAACCGGGGATGCTGCGGGAGGAGAATG
>DATFUW010000186.1:0-5084 GCA_035260605.1 Thermoanaerobaculia bacterium
CCGTCGGCGGCACGGATGCGGTAGGTCGTCTCGTAACGGTCGCCGCGCTGCACCGCTGCGCTCCAGCCGTCCAGTGCGGCGTCGCGGTCGTCAGGATGGATCCGTTCCGTCCAGCCGCCGCCGGAGATGGCCCCTTCCTTCGACGCCGACCAGACGATCTGCGCGGCGGCGGTGGCCAGCGTGCGGTAACGCTGTTCTTCGCTCCGCAGCCGTTCGGCCGACTTTTGCGCCTCGTCGACCAGTCGCGCGTTGTCGATGGCCACCGCGGCCTGCGCCGCAAGTCCCGCCACGAGCCGCTCCGAATCGGCATCGAATCGGGCCGCCTGCGCGTGCCCGAAAAACAGACCACCCAGCACCGTGCCCGACTTCGAGATCACCGGGACGGCGAGGTAGCTGACGACCGGGAGACGCCCCTGGGGCATCCCGAAGTACGAAGCGTTCTTCCCATAGCGCGGATCCTTGCGAATGTCGTCGCTGCGCACGATGCTCTCGCCGTGGAACGTCGGCCCGAAGATCTCCGTGTTGCGCGGCATCGGGAAGCGCTCGAAAGCCTCGCGCGGCACACCGGAGACGGCGTGGAGCGTGTACGACTCTCCCTGCTCGTCGATCACGTTGTAAAAGAACGCGCCGAACTCCGCGCCCGAGAGCCGCGTGGCCGCATCGGTCACCGACTGCACCAGCGAGTGCAGATCGAGCTCGGCCGAGAGGAGGTGGCTCACGTCGAGCAGTGTCTGCAGCATCGCGTTCTGCCGCTGTAGCGTCTCCTCGCGGTTCCTGAGGTCCCCCTGCGTGCGTTTGATCTCCTCGATGTCGGTACAGGTGCCGTACCAGCGCACGATCTCGCCCCGTTCGTTGCGCACCGGGAGCGCGCGGCCGAGGAACCAGCGGAATCCGCCAGACTGGCGGTCGCGAAAGCGGTATTCGATCTCGTACGGCTGGCCGCTGCGCACCGCGGTGTACCAGGCGTCGAAGCACCGCTCGACGTCGTCGGGGTGAAGAACCGGCTCCCAGCTTGCGTCGTCGCTGAGGACTTCGTCGAGTCCGGTGTATTCGTACCAGCGGCGGTTGTAGTAGTCGACCTGGCCGTCGGGACTCGCGGCCCAGACGATCTGCGGCATGGCGTCGGCCAGATCGCGGTAGCGGCGCTCGGAGGCGGCGAGCAGCGCGTCGGCGGTCTTCTGTTCTGCGATGTCGGTGATGACGGCCAGCCAGCCGAGGACCGTTCCGTCGTCGGTCTGCAGCGGGGATGGCTGGACGCTGACCGGAAAGCGCGTGCCGTCGCGCCGGCAGAATTCGAACTCCATCGAGGAAGGGACCGAGCGGCCGGCCATCGCGTCGGCAAACAGCGGCTCGATCTTTGACAGTTGATCCGCCGGCCAGAACGAAAACGGCGCCCGCATCTGCAGCAGCTCGCGCTCGCTCCACCCGGTCATCCGCTCGAATATCGGATTGACGTAGGTCATGCTCCCATGCAGATCGACCGTCACCAGGCCGGCGGTGAACGAGCGGCTAATGGCCCGCCGGAACCGGAGTTGCTCGTGCAGCGCGGCGGTGGCTAGCACGCGTTGAGTGACGTCGCGGGAAACGACGATGACGCCGACGGTCGCACTGGATTCATCGCGGATCGGGCTGATCGTGTACTCGTAGGTGTGCTGGCTGCCGAGGATGGGAAAGGTGACCGTCCGGCTGCGCGTCTCGCCGCCGGCCATGACCGCTTCGCGCTCGACGACGAACTCCCGCTCCCGGTCGGGCGGCAGGCCGATTTCCGTCCAGGTGCGGCCGAGCATCTGCTCGGGCGTCTTCCCCAGCACACGCGCTCCTTCGACGCTGGCAAACAGGTAGCGTCCGTCACGGTCGAGGGCGTAGATCAGGTCGGACGTCGACCGGCCGAGCGCGCGCAGAAAAAGCTCGGACATGCCGCTTGCCGGCACCTGGACATCCGTCATCCGAAGCGACTTCATGCATGTTTGCTACCATGAGCGCCCCATCCCCATGCAACCGGTCGATCTCCTGATCATCGCCGCCTATCTCGCCGGCATCCTGGCCATCGGCTTCTGGTGCCGAAAGCGCCAGAAGACCACCCGGCATTACTTCCTCGCCGGACAGCAGATGCCGTGGTGGGCGATCTCCGGGTCGATTGTGGCCACGGAGACCTCGGCGATCACCTTCGTGTCCATTCCCGGCGTGGCCTACGCCAGCGGCGGCGACTTCACCTTCATGCAACTCGTCCTCGGCTATCTGCTGGGACGCATCGTCATCTGCATCCTCTTCATTCCGGCCTACTTTCGCCGCAGCCTGCTGACGATCTATCAGCTCCTGCAGAGCCGGTTCGGGCCGCAGGTGAAGAGCCTCGCGGCGTCGCTCTTCATCGTGATGCGCACCATCGCCGATGGCGTGCGCCTGCTGCTGACCTCGGTGGTCATGGCCGCGGTCTGGCGCACGTTCTTCCCGTCGATCGGGCTGGTGCACGCCACGGCGATGTCCATCGTGCTGATCGGCTGCGTGATGCTGCTCTTCACCGCGGCCGGCGGAATGGAAGCGGTGGTGTGGACCGAGGTGCTGCACGTCGGTGTGTACATGATCGGGGCCGTCGCCGCGGGGATCCTGCTGATCCGAGCCATCCCCGGAGGGCTGCACGGCGCGATGACCATCGGGTCGCAGGCGCACAAGTTCCGGATGTTCGACTTTTCCTTCGACCTCACGCGTCCCTACGTCTTCTGGGCCGGTGTGATCGGCGGCTGCTTTCTGAACATGAGCACGCACGGGACCGATCAGTACATGGTGCAGCGCTACCTCTGCACCACGAGTTCGCGGAAAGCATCACTGGCGCTGCTCGTCTCCGGCGTGGTGATCTTCGTGCAGTTCCTCGGGTTTCTGTTCATCGGCGTCCTGTTGTTCGGATACTACCGGCCCGATCTCGGCGGGTACATGCAGCCCGATCAGGTCTTTCCCGATTTCATCATCCATCACGTTCCCTCGGGGCTCTCGGGGCTGATCACCGCGGCGGTGCTGGCGGCGGCGACGTCGCCCCCGGTGAATTCGGTCGCCGCCACCGCGCTCGCCGATCTCTATCAGCCGCTGGTCCGGCAGCGGACCGACGAGCATTACCTGCGCGTCTCGCGCGTGCTGACGGTGCTCGCCGGATTCGCGCAGATCGGCGTGGCGCTGGCGCTCATCGGCGAGAAGGGTTCGGCGGTGAACACCGCGCTCGGCGTCGCGTCGCTGATCAACGGTCCGATCCTCGGCGTGTTCCTCCTGTCGGCGATGCAGCGCGAGGGCTCCGTCGCGGCGTTCACCGGAATGCTCGCCGGAATCGCCGCAGTGACGAGCGTCTGGCTGTTCACGCCGCTCGCATGGCCGTGGTACGCCGTGGTCGGCAGCCTGACGACTCTCGGGGTCGGGATGCTGATGGCCCGGCGCGTCCAGCCGGCCGCCGCGGAGCTCTCGGCCCAGCCGGAGTGAGGCGGTGTAGGATTCGGCGATGCTCAATCGCCGCGACTTCGCCCGCCTCTCGCTCGCAGCCGCAGCCACCACGGCGATCGCCCCCGCGCAACCGTCACGCCCCCGCCCTCCGCTCATCAAACCGAAGCACCTTTCGCCGGGCGACACTGTCGGACTCGTCCTCCCCGCGAGCGAGGCGTTCGAGGCCGACTCCATTCAGCTCGCGAAGGAGCAACTCGAAGCGGTCGGATTCAAGGTGGTCATCGGAGCGCACGCCTTCGACAAGTGGGGATACTTCGCCGGCCACGACCGCGACCGCGCCGGCGACATCAACCGCATGTTCGCCGACGACCGCATCCATGGCATCGTGGCCTACACCGGCGGCTGGGGATCGCCGCGCATCCTCCCCGATCTCGATTTCGACCTGATCGCCCGGCATCCGAAAGTCTTCATGGGCTACAGCGACATCACCGCGCTGCTGAACCCGATTCACCAGCGGACCGGACTGGTCACCTTTCACGGGCCGGTCGGCGTGTCGACGTTCGATCCGTTCACGTTGAAAAACTTCCAGCGCGTGGTCATGACGCCGGAGGCCGCCGGACTTCTGGAGCCGCCGCCGAAAAAGCCCGACGAGCTGGTCGACAGGGAAAACCGTGTTCTCCGGCTCGCTCCCGGCAAGGGAACAGGCCCGCTCGTCGGCGGGAATCTGACGATGGTCACGTCGCTGATGGGCACGCCGTACGAGGTCGATACCACCGGCGCGATCTTCTTCCTCGAAGACGTCGACGAAGAACTCTACCGGATCGATCGCATGCTCACGCAGCTCGCGCTGGGCGGGAAATTTGCTCGCATCGCCGGATTTGTGTTCGGCCAATGCACCCGATGCGGCTTCAAGGGGCCGACGTTCAGCCTCGAGGAAATCCTGCGCGACCGCTTCGGCTCGCTTCCGGTGCCGGCGATCTCCGGACTTCCTTTCGGCCACATCGACGAAATCCTGGTGCTGCCGATCGGCGTGCCGGCGACGCTCGATGCGGACGCCGGCACGCTGCGCATCGACGAACCGGCCGTGCAATGATGGGGGGCAGCATGCGAATCGCAATCATCGTCGTTCTGGTCCTGGCAATCGCCGGGCTCATCCTATGGGCGGCCAACCGGACCCCGGAGGCACAGCCCGCCGCCCCTGCGGTCGGCGTGGCCGAGGGGACGACCGCGGTCGTCGATTTCCCGGAGGTCCCGCGCGTCCCGCTGGCCCAGGCCAAACAGGAGATCGACAGCGGCAAGTACACGGTCATCGACGTCCGCGACGCGGAGTCGTACATCACCGATCATGTTCCGGGAGCCATCCACATCCCGCTCGCGCGCGTCGAGGGGGAGATTCCCTACCTGCCGAAAGGCAAACCGATCATCACGTACTGTACGTGACCGAACGAAGAATCGAGCGCCCGTGCGGCGTCTCTTCTTCGCAAGGCCGGCATGGACGCCTCGGCGATCAAAGGCGGATTCGGAGCGTGGATGACGGCCGGGTACCCGGTGAAAACGGGCGAACAGCCTTAGGGAAGCTCCCGGGGATGCGGTCGGGGAGTGTGCGCCGCGGCACCTTGGTACACTCGGAAGACGCCATGAGACCTTCTCGCCTTGCGAGC
>DATFUW010000187.1:0-2399 GCA_035260605.1 Thermoanaerobaculia bacterium
CTATGAATTCCTCCGGGCGCTAAGGCCGACCAACGCCATCCGCCGCACAGACGCCTCGTACGCCCTCGATCCGGAGAACGACCTCGCCGACGCCCTCATCGCTCTGACGCGCGCTCTGTCCGGCCGCCGTGAACTGCTCGACAAGCCGTCGCGCCTCCAGCACTGACGAGTTATGCAGACCCTTCCAAGTGGAAGGTGAGGCGGCTAGGCGTCCTATCGCTGTAGGCGGTCGTAGACCGAGTCGAGCAACCAGGGCTCATCTCGGGCGGCGTCGATCACCACGCTGGCGCGGTACTCGGCGAAGTAGTCCTGGGGCAGGCCGAACGCAGAGGCGATCTTTGCCGCTGCGTCCTTTGAGGCCGGCCGGGCGCCCTTCGCGCCGAGTACGCGTGAGAGGTAGGACTGGTTGACGCCGATCTGCTCCGCGAGCCCACGAAGAGAGTGGGGTTGAGTTCCCGCGCGGGCGTTCGCCGCCAGCAGGTCGGGCAGCTCATCGCTGAGTTTCCGGTGTGCCCGTCGGCCGCGCGCCACAGCGGATCATTCGCTGGCACGCTGGGCCTCCCTTCCGCGAGTCGGCGTGTGCCCGCGGCCGTCGCCTCCTCCATCCACTGCAGCCCGCGCTCCATACCAGGGATGGAGGGGGGTTGACAGATTCTGATGATCTAAAGATCATCAGATCATGCGGCCATACGGCGGCGACTCGGATTCGGGTGTTGAGAGAGGCGGCGGCGACGGAACGAGGCTCGTGCTCGGCCCTAGCGGCATCGACTTGGCCGCTGCTGCATCCCGAAGCCGGGTAGCGGCATCGGGGCCTGGAAGCGAAATTCAGGCGAGGCCGGAGACTTCGATGCGAGGGTCGGCGCGCGATGGCGCAGATCTCGGCATTCACCCCGCAGGCCGCAGAGGCGGCGGCGCTTCCGTTTCACCCTGCCGCGATGCTGACGCCCCTCGAGGTGGCCCAGCGGTTCTGCTTTCGGACGCCGAAGCCGATCCGGTTGGCGATCGCTCGTGGTGAGCTGCGCGCATCCCACATTGGCGGCAAGCTTCGGATCCTCGGAGCGAACGCGAATGACTTCTGGCTCCGGCAGCAGAACGCCGTGCCGATGACTCCTGAGCGTTGCGCATCGCCGGCCGCAGGCGTCACCAGGCCGAAAACGCACGTCCGCCGCGCGCGGAGGCAGCCAATCCTCGGGCAGGGCCGTTGACGTGGTCGAAGTGCGCCGCAGGAAGAAGGGCACCACCTACCGCGTGAAGCGGCTCGAGGGTCTGTTGAACGCGACCTTCATGAATAAGGACGTCGCTCATCTCCAGGATGATCTGTGGGGCCGTTGGGGAGCGGCGATTCCTCGCCTCGCCGATCGAAAGCCGACCCTGCCTGTGACGCTCCGGGCGGAGCTGATCAGCAAGGAGACGCCGGCGCTGACGGACGAGTTGCTCGCGAAGCTGCTGAGCTACCAGCCGGCTGCTGGTGTCGTCCGCTCGGCCGACTCCTCCGGCGCCGTGACCGCGGGCGAGTACATCGCCGACGTCTTCTTCGACGTCTGGAAGAACGGGAAAATGCCAGGCGGGCGGCGGCGCGAGAAGCCGGAGAAGACATGGAAGGAGATGGAGCGCGCACTGAACAAGATCGTCTACGAGCTCGAATACGCGTACGACGACGATGGCGAGAAGCTCCGCGACGATGACGGCAACGTCGTCGCCCACTGGGGATCAGCTGCCTTCGCCCACCACGTGCTCGACGAAGTAACTGCCGAGACGGTCTTCGCTCTTGATCAGCGTGTCAGCGACCTCGGCATCGGCCTGGAGGTCTGGCGCAAGGTGCGCAGCTTCCTGCGGCAGATGTTCGCGTACGCCCGCCTCGACAAGGACAGCGGCTTCGCGCTCGAGCGCGCCAACCCGGTCGACGACGTACCTCCACCCGCGGTTGAGAAGAGGCCGCGTCGCGCGTATCTCCCGGACGTCGTCGAAGGCATCCGCGCCGACTTCTACTACGTTGCCGTGCTCTCGAACGCCGGCATCAGGCGCGTCCGCGGCGGCCCGCGGATTTGGACGCCCGGCGACGTGCCCATCCCCGCCGACCCCGAATACGCGCTCGACTCCGCCGACCGCGTCGAAGCAGGGGCGTACGCAGGCCTCCGGCCGAGCGAGCTCTTCGGCGCACACGGCTGCGCGTACCGCCGCGCTGCGCCGCTTCACCTGCGGATCGATGAGCGGCACGTCGGAAACGACCACAAGTCAGGGACGAAGTCGCGCAGCTACCCCGAGAAGCATGTGCTGATGCTCGGGACCCTCCCGGCGATGATTGCCGAACGGGCAGGGAGCGCCGGCGCTGACGGCATCCTTTTCCCGTACCCCGGCACCGATCGGTACTTCACGAAGGACGAGTACAAGAACTGGCG
>DATFUW010000188.1:0-5210 GCA_035260605.1 Thermoanaerobaculia bacterium
GCAATCACCCGCGAGGACCCCGGCACCGCGGCGAAATTGCTGGAACAGGCTGTCAAAGAAGATCCCCAGAACGCGCACGCGCACTACCTGCTTGGCGAGGCTTATGGCAAGCTGGCGGAGAAAGCCAGCATCTTCCGCCGCATGGGCCTGGCAAAGCGGACCCGGGCGGAGTTCGAGACGGCGGTTCAGCTCGACCCCAACGATCCCGACACCCGCGTCGCCCTGCTGCAGTACTACACGCTCGCCCCCGCGTTCCTCGGCGGAAGCATCCAGCGGGCGAGACTGCAGGCCGAGGCACTCTCCAAACTGGACGAGGTCGGCGGACACCGCGCCCTTGCCTTCATCGACACGCACCTCCGGCAATACGACCTCGCCCGCAAGGAACTGCTCGACGCCGTCAGCGAACATCCGAAGTCGGCTCAGGCGCACTACGCCCTCGGGCAGTTTTATCTGAACACCGACCACAACCAGTCCGCTGGAAACGCGGAGATCGAAAAGGCCGAAGCGCTCGATCCGACCATCAAGACCGCCGCGAAGTAGCCCCTCACCGGGCGATCGGTCCCGCTTCCGCCGCCACTCCGTGATCGCGCAGGATCGGATACGGATCGATCGCCTGCCCCTTCCACCACTGCTTTCCCGGCGGAAGGACTCCGATGGCGAAGTGCAGGTGCGGCGTGTTCGGCGGCGCATTGCCGGTCGTTCCGACGTAGCCGATGACGTCGCCGGCGCGCACCTCGTCCCCTTCCTGCAGCCCCGCGGCGTAGTGGTCGAGATGCGCGTAGTAATAGACGAGCGTCTGGGTCGGATCGAACTCGTAGATCGTCAGCCCGCCGGCCCGGCTGGTCAGCAGCTTGCGGATGCGCCCGTCGGTTGCGGCCACGACCGGCGTACCGCGCGGCGCCAGGATGTCGAGCGCGTGGTGCCGATGGTTGCCGCGCCAGTCGTTGAATTCACTGCGAACGTGGTCGAGGCACGCTCCGGCGACCGGAATGACGATCGACGATGCCGCCGGAACGGGCAACGGTGGAGGGGGCGAGGAACGGACCGCGGCGCGCACCGCCGTCAGGGCGATCAGGATGAGGCCGCTTCGCACGATCCAGCGCATCTGATTCGATAATGGATGCGTCTTGCCAGAACTTCCCGACGTCACAGTCTATGTCGAGGCACTGCGCGCGCGGATCCTCGGGCAGCCGCTGTCGCGGCTCCGCCTCGCCAGCCCGTTCCTGCTGCGGACCGTCGATCCGCCTCCCACCGAGGCCGAGGGGAAGCGGGTGACCGATGTGCGCCGCGTCGGAAAACGGATCGCGATCGCCCTCGACGGCGGGCTCTTCCTCGTCCTCCATCTGATGATCGCCGGCCGCTTCCGATGGGCCGCTGCCGGCGCGAAGGTGCCGGGGAAAGCCGGCCTCGCGGCGTTCGACTTCCCCAACGGAACGCTCCTCCTCACTGAGGCGGGATCCAGGCGCCGGGCCTCGCTGCATCTCGTTCGCGGGACGGAAGCAGTCCGCGGATTCGACGCCGGCGGCATCGAGGTGCTGGAGAGCGGGCCGGACGCGTTCCGCGACGCGCTCACGCGCGAGCGGCACACGCTGAAGCGCGCGCTGACCGATCCGCATCTCTTCAGCGGGATCGGCAATGCCTATTCGGACGAGATCCTGCACCGCGCGCGGCTCTCGCCCGTCCGCATGAGCACGAGCCTCACGGACGACGAGATCGCGCGCCTTAGGGACGCGGCGCAGGCCACGCTCGTCGAATGGACCGACCGGCTGCGCGCCGAGGCCGGCGAGCATTTCCCCGAGCACGTGACCGCGTTCCGGAAAGGGATGGCCGTGCACGGACGCTACCGCGAGCCGTGTCCGGTCTGCGGCGCTCCGGTGCAGCGGATCGTCTATGCCGAGAACGAGACCAACTACTGCGCGCGCTGCCAGACCGGAGGGAAACTGCTGGCGGACCGGGCTTTGTCGCGCCTGCTGAACGTCGACTGGCCGAGATCGATCGATGAGCTGTGAACCTCTAACGTTCCAATTTCGCGGGCGTCTATGAAGGACAGAATGCACGGCGCGATGCTGGCCGCCGCGGTCCCCATCGAGGACGACGTCCGACTCGCGCGCGCTTGTGCCGCCGGGGACCCCGGCATTTTCGAACAGCTCTACCAGCAGCATGGGGAACGGATGAAGAGCATCGCCTACAACCACCTCGGCAACGTCTCGGACGCCGAAGACGCCGTGCAAGAGACCTTTCTGAAAGTGCACCGCGCCGCATCGACCTACACCGGCGAGGCGGCCTTCACCACCTGGCTCTATCGCGTGCTGATCAACACCTGCTACGACGCGCTGCGCCGCCGTCAGCGCCGGATCCGCGAAGCACCGATCGACGACATGATCTCGGAGAGGCGCGCCGGGGCGAGCGTGGACGACGCGAAGCGGATGGCGCTGCGCCGGATGCTCGACGAGCTCCCCGAACAGCGGCGCAGCGTCTTCCTCCTCTTCGAGGTGGAGGGCTTCAGCCACGCGGAGATCGCGCGCGTCCTGAACATCAGCGAGGGGAACTCCAAGTGGATCCTCTTTGCCACCAGGAAGCAGCTCCAGGAAAAATGGAAGAACCCATCATGACCGTGACCTGCGACAATCTCGACACCCTCCTCCTCGAAGGCGATCCCTTCTCGATGGAGACGGCCGCGCGGCACGCGGAAGGCTGCGAGGCGTGCGCGGCGCGGCTCGCATCGTGGAACGACATCGCGGACACCGCACGCGGCCTGCACGCGGAATGGCAGAGCGACACGCTGTGGCCGCGCATCGACCGCGCCATCCGCCAGGAGGCGCGGCACGCGCGCATGCGCCTCTGGCAGATCGCCGCCGCGGTCGTCCTGATGACCGGCATCGGTGCGCTCGCCTGGGTGGCGCACGAGCGTACGCGCGCCTCCGAGTTCGACCAGGCCATCCTCCGCTCCTCGGCGCTCGAACAGGTCGAGAAGGCCGAGCAGGCGCACATCGCGGCCATCGACCAACTCGAGACCATCGCCACGCCGAAGCTCGACCGAGCGGACGATCCGCTGCTCGTCAGCTACCGCGAGAAACTCATGCTCATCGATTCCGCAATCGCCGAATGCCAGGCGGGAATCGACCGCAATCGACAGAACGCATACCTCCGCAAACACCTGCTGACGATTTACTCCGAAAAGCAGCGGACGCTGGAGGACGTGCTCCGGGAGGAGACCCATGAAGCGAATCCTTAGCTCCCTGGCCATCGCGCTGCTGCTCGCCTCGGCGCCGGCCCTGGCCGACGAGATGGAGAAGACCAGGAGCGTCACCCTCGACTACCAGGGCGGCGGCGTGAACATCGAGCATAGCTTCGGCAGCGTCACCGTGCGGAGCAACAACTCGAGCCGCGTCAGCGCACGCCTCACCGTCCGCTCCTCCGACTCGGAGTTCGGCCGGCAGATCCGGCTCGGAGTCTCCAACGGTCCGGGCGGCATCACCATCCGCACCATCTATCCCCAGGGCAACCGGCACGAGAACCACATCTCCTGGTCGGCGGACATGGAGGTGAGCGTTCCCGACCGCGCGCCGCTCGTCGTGCGCAACCGTTTCGGCAGCATCGACGCCGCCGGACTGGGCGCGCCGGTCGAGCTGATCAACTCACAGGGATCGATCACCGTGCACGACAGCCGCACCACGCAGCGCATCGAGAACGCCTTCGGCTCCGTCACGGTCATCGGCGGCGGCGGCGACTTGAGCGTGCAGAATGCAAACGGCTCCGTGCAGGTGCAGCACGTCCGCGGCGACGTCACGGTCAACGACCGATTCGGCTCGGTGAGCGTCTCCGACGCCGGCCACGACGTCGCCGTTCACAACACCAACGGCACCGTGGACGTCACCGACGCGCGCGGCTCGGCAGCCATCAGCAATGCCTTCGGCTCGACGCACTTCGCCGACATCGGCGGCGACCTGGCCGTGACCTCGAACAACGGAAGGATCGATGGCCTGCGCGTCCGCGGCAGCGCGAACATCTCGGGCAGCTTCGCCACGATCGAGGTCCACGACCTCGGCCCGGCGACCATCGCCAACGCCAACGGCTCGGTCGTCGCCGAGAACATCCGCGGCAACCTCACCATCGACACGCGCTTCGGCTCCGTGCGCGCTGAGAATGTCGAAGGCGCCGTCGACATCGACGACGCCAACGGGAGCGTCAACGCCTCCGTGGTCCGCGGTGCCGCTCGTGTGCACACCACCTTCGCCTCGGTGTTCCTGGAAAACATCGGCGGAGCGGTGAGCGTGGAGAACCAGAACGGCGCCATCTCCGTGACCGGACTGCGTGCTCCGTGCTCCGCCGTCTCGCTGAAGACCTCCTTCGCCCCGATCCGCGTCGCCCTCCCGCCCGCCCCGGCGGGCTACGACGTCGACGCGCGCACCAGCTTCGGGTCGATCGACACCGACATCCCGATCACCATCAAGCACAAGAGCGAGAACTCGCTGACCGGCACCATCCGCAACGGCGGCTGCCGCCTCGACCTCGTCAACGCCAACGGCTCCATCACCATCGACTAAAGGGGTCAGGTCTGTGATCTGTGATTTTCTACGCACTGTAGAAATCGCAATTCGACACTCTGTAAGCGCGGATTGCCCGAGATCATGGCGCCAGGATTTGATGCGGAGCGTCGTTGACGACGAGGACGCAGAGATCGTCCGAAATGCAGACCGTCCTTGGGGTTATGGCTGCGAGCGGTGCGGCGACGAAGCGAAGGAATTCCCCAACACTACATTGGGTAGAAAATCACCGATCACAGACCTGACCCCTTTTAGTCGACGTGGACGGTGACTTTGGGCGTCGCAACTGCGACGCTGCCGTAGAGCGGTCAGCGCTTCTTGAAACGGTCGACCAGATCGAGCGCCTGCGCGCGCGTGACGCCGGCGACCGCGAACCGCAGCGTCACTTCGTTGAACAGCGTGACCTCGGGACGCACTGGGTTGTCGCGGTCGACCTTCCCCTCGATCTTCACCCTCACCGAGGGAACCGGCAGCCCCTGCTCGCGCGCGATCACCTCCAGCAACTCCACCCCGCACGCCGCGATGCTCGCCAGGAACGCCTCCGGCGGAGTCACCGCCTCCCCCGGACACCCGTTCTGCTCCGGGCCGTCGTTGATGAAGTAGTGGCTGCGCGCGCTGCAAAGCACCCGTCCGAACGTCTCGGTCGACTGCGCGGCGGCTGCG
>DATFUW010000189.1:0-3421 GCA_035260605.1 Thermoanaerobaculia bacterium
GCGGCGGTCGAGTTTCATCTCACGCTGCCGCCGATGCCGGCCGTGCAGGGCCCCGGTCCGACGATCCATGGCGGGGTCTGGCTCGGAGGGGACAACGTCGTCGCCGGCTGCACGATCGCTGTGGACAACGGCGCGGCCATCACCTCGACCGCCGCCGACGCCGCCGTGACCCTGCGGCGTTTGTACCTCCATCCTGCGAGACTCGCCGCCGGCATCGCGCTGCAGAACCCCGGCGCCGTTTCGATCGCCGGCGGCTCCATGGACGGCGCGACCTCCGGAACGGCACTCTGGATCTCAGGAGGAACCGCCGACGTCTCCATCGAGCACTTCCCGATCGCCGGCTCGTTCGGCACGGTCGTCAGCATCGCCGGGCGCCAGCGGGGGAAGGTCACCTTCCACGACGGATCGCCGCTGAAGATCGCCGGTGCCACGGCGGACGCGATCGTCGTCGGGGCCTGCTCCGCGCCGGTGGTGTTCGACGATCCGATCCGCATCGTGACCCACGGCGGACGCGGGATCTTCGCGCGCCAGGCGAATCTGACGTTCTCCGGCGGCGATTCTTCGATCGAAAGCAACGACGCCGCGGCGGTGGACATTGCCGACAGTCCCATCGAGGCGACGTTCGCTTCGATCTCCGCCTCCGCCGCGGTGGGCGGGAAGCTCCTCACCGGGCTGCTGCTCGACAAGGTGCGCGGCAAGTTCGTGGTGACCGGGCACGAGGAGCAGCCGTCGAGCGGAGGGACGATCCGCAATGCGCGCGCCTACGGGATCCGCATCACGCAATCAACCGGGATCCGGCTGGCGCACATGGTCGTGGCCGACAGCGGAAGCGCCGACACGGTCTGCTCCGATGCCGTCGAGCGCGAGACGAACGTCCGCTGCCGCGCGGCCATCTACCTTCGCCATGTGGCCGACTCCTCCTTCGACGACGTTGCCGTGACTGGCGGAGCGGGCGTGGGATTGAACGCCAACAACGTCACGCGTCTGGCGTTCTCCAATCTTCAGATCTCGGGCGCGGGCGCGACCCTGCAGGAGCCGGCGCTCCTGCTGCAGGAGGCGGTCGATTCGGTCCGCTTCACGCTTTGCCGGATCTTCGCCGGTGAGGGAGGCGGCGTCGTGTTGGATCAGCGCTTCAACCAGGGGATGGTGTCGTTCGACCGCTGCGAATTCGGCGCCGCCGGGCACGGCGTCCCGCTGCTGGCCGCGCACACGGCTGGGAATGCGACGCTCGACCTGCAGATCAACGACGGGCGAATCCTCGATTCCCCGGTCACCGCGATCCTGATCGAAGCCGGCGGAACGGGCCGCACGTCGCTGCAGCTCACGGATTCCTGGATTCAACACCTCGGCGGACACGCCGTGATGTTCACCGCGAGCAATGCCGCGCGCACGCGCCTGGCACTTCACGGCGATCACATCGTTTCCGGCTCCGCGCCAACGATCCTCGTCATGGCCGGGAAGGCGGAATCCGACACCGCTGCGATCTGCATCGATCTCGCGGAGAACACGATCCCGGCGGATGGTGCCATCGCCATCGCTTCGGGCGCTCCGGCGGCGAGAATCGAAATCGTCGGCGATGCGGCGCCGGCAGCCATCGCCGCTCGCAACGGCGGAGCTGATGTGCAAATCAACGGCAGAGGCAGCGTGACCTCGGTCTCCGCCTGCCCGAGGTGATCCGGTCGTGAATGCCGCCGTCTTCGTGCTCTCCACCGGACGCTGCGGCACCCAATGGCTCGCCCGTTTTCTGCAGGCTAGCCTCGGCGACGCCGCGACCGTCACCCACGAGCCGCTCCACAACGACTGGTCGCCTCGCGAGATGCTCGCCGCCGGGAATCCCGACCGGCTCGGTCCCGACCGGCGCGAGACGATCGAGCAACATCTCGCGGTCATCCGCCAGGTCCTCCGCGAGCGCACGTACATCGAGTGCGGGCACCCGACCTGGGGCGCGATGCCGTATCTGATCGAAGCGTTCGCGCCGCAGATTCGCGTGATCCACCTCGTCCGCCATCCGGTGCCGACCGCCTGGTCCTGGGTCACGCATCGCGCGTTCTGTCCGCCGCTCGTGCCGTACCTCCCGGAGAAGATCCTCGTCTCGCCGTTCGATCCCGGCACGGAGTTCACCGAGTACCGCGAGCGTTGGAGTTCGATGTCACCGTACGAAAAATCGCTCTATTACTGGCTCGAGGTGAACGCCTTCGGCTGCCGGCTGCAGGCGGCGGGAAAGATTCCGTGGTTGAGGCTTTCGTTCGACGCGATGTTCGATTCCGCCACGCAGCGCAGCCTGCTCGCTTTCGCCGGTTCGGCGCGCGGGTCGATCGAGGGACGGGTCCCGGGGCTGGTCGACGAATTGCGGCACCTCACGGAGCTTCGCGTCGAGCCGGAGGAGATCGAGCGCCACCCCGCAGTCCTTCGGCTTGCCGCGGAATTCGGGTTCGACGGGGCACGGTTCGACGCCGCCCGCCTCCGGAGGCGCTATTCCGCGATCTGAATCACGTTTTAGGGCCGCCGGTTCGTGATACCCTTCCGCGACTCACAAGTGTCTGATTATCCGAAGGATAGCTGCCTTTCCATCAAAGGAGTGACGACGATGCCCCGACCCAGCGAGGCGCGCGGAGGCAATCTGCTGCCGCGTCGTGAATTCCTCAAGCTCGGCTCGCTCACCACGCTCGGCTTCATGGCCGGCGCATTTCGCCCGGCGTTGCTGCAGGCGATGCCGCTCGAGAGCCGGAATCCGGGCGACCGCCCTCTGCTCGCGGTCGCTTACTCCGACGCCCTGCCGGCCGACGGGGAGAGCGTCCGTCTCGTTTCGGCCTCTTCGATGACCAGCGGCGACCCCGAATTCATCAGCCGCGGAGCGCGGCTGACCTTCGGCTCGTTCTCGCGCCTGTCGAACTATCGCGAACGCCTCGCGGACGGGATCGCGGTCGACGTCGTCTTTCCGGCCAACAGTTACACCGAGGACCATCTCCCGCGGTTCCGGGCATGGTCGTTCAATGCGCGCGAGGATGGCGACATGGTCGCCGCGCCGATCTCCTTCAACGTCCCGGTCACGGCTACCGACGGCATTCAGCTCGTCCTGCGCCGGATGACGCCGGGAGTCGCGGAAACGGCAGCGACGCTGCCGCGCGGTGGCCCGAAAGTGGGCGAGTCGTCGTTCCCGCTGCGGCTCGGATTCGGCTCGGCGCTGGCCAAGCTGCAGCGCGGCATCTACGTGATCGCGCTCCGCGAGACGGTCGACGACGTGAACACCGGCTGGAACTCGTTCCGCCTGGCGAATCGGAACGGCACGTTCGTCCTCACGCCCTCGCCGTTCACGTACCTGGTGATGACCATCGACTACGCGCATTGATGTAGAGCCGGCTCTCCAGCCGGCTCGGCGCGGCTCTCCAGCCCGGCTAAGAGCCGGCTCTACACGGGATTC
>DATFUW010000190.1:0-4615 GCA_035260605.1 Thermoanaerobaculia bacterium
GATGCGCTTGAATGACGCGTCCACGGCCGAGGCCAGCGTCTTCACCAGCAGCGTCTTGGCCAGGCCGGGAAGGCCTTCGACCAGGACATGGCCGCGGATCAGCAGGGCGATGACCAGACGGTCGACGATCGTCTGCTGGCCAACGACCACGCGCGCCACCTCAGCCCGCAAGCGCTCGATCGTCTCGTGCGCCGCAGCGATCTGGGTATTCACGGTGTTCTGATCGAGCGGCATCATTCGTAACACTAACATGCGTCCGAAGGACGCATTGGGGACCGGGATGGGGTCAGGTCTTTAAATTGGTATTTGCTACACCCTGTGGAAAATACCAAATTAAAGACCTGACCCCATCAGGTCGAGTGGCATCATTCTCACACTAGCATGCGTCCGAAGAAGCGGTGGGGACAGCACTTCCTGCGCAACCGCGGCGCCGTGGAGCGCATCGTCGCAGCAATCGAGCCGTTGCCCGGCGAGCAGATCGTGGAGATCGGACCAGGCGAGGGAGTGCTGACCGAACGCCTCGTTCAGCTCGGCGCCGAACTGCAGGCCATCGAGATCGACCCCGAGCTGGCCGAGCGCCTGCGCCGGAAGTTCGGCGACGTCATCGTCAACGCCGACGCGCTCACCGCCCCCCTCCCTACCCGCCCCTTCCGCGCGGTTGGCAACCTCCCCTACAACGCCGGGACGCCGATCGTGCGCCGCATCATCGCCGACCCCCACTTCCGGCGCGGAGTCTTCATGCTGCAGAAAGAGGTCGCGGACCGGCTGGTCGCGGAGCCGGGGGACGAGCAATACGGGTTCCTCACGCTCTACACGAGGCTCTTCGTCCGCGCGCACACGCTCATGACGCTGGAGCCGGGATCGTTCCATCCGCGGCCGAAGGTGCGCAGCGCCGTCGTCGTCCTCGACGCCGACCGCAGGCCGTACGCGAACGAGGCCATGATCGACCTCATCGGGCGGGCGTTCCGGATGCGGCGCAAGAAACTGATCAACAATCTCGCCGGATGGCGCGGACTGACCCGCGAGGAAATCGAAGCGCAGATGGCGCGCGCGGGAATCGCTGCCGGAGCGCGCGCGGAAGAGCTCGCGCTCGACGACTTCGCCCGGCTTCTGTAACGCCGATATAATTCGCGCTCATGCGCCGATTCCTCCTCCTCCTTTCGCTCACGTTGCTGCTCGCCCTCCCCGCCGCCGCCCAGAACGCCTGCACGCTCGACATCACCATGAACTGCACGCTGCCGCACTGTGCGGCCACCGTGGTCAACAGCGGGACGAACACCTGCAGCGGCGACTACTACGTCGGCTTCTGGGTCGTCGGCGATCAGCAGAACACCGCCGTTGTGGCCGGGATCCAGCAGAACCTCGGCGTTCCGGAATGCTTCACCTCCAGCGACATCCCCGGCGGCGTGGGCTACGGTTTCGCGTTCTGCACCGGTCCCGCCGCGCTCGCGCCCGGCGGCTCGTTCGACATGAGCACCGACATCCAGCTCAACGGCGCCCCCGCGTCACAGATCGTCGCCATCACCGACGTCCTCGATCCGGCGACCAGCGACTCCCTGGTCCTGGCCTACGTATTCAACAATCAGGTGCAGCTCACCTGCACGCCGGTGGTCAGCATCCCGCCGATCACGCAGTCGGGCCACGGGTACACCGTTTCCTGGGGCGCGGTCAGCGATCCTTCAGCCACCTTCACGATCGACGAATCGACGGCCTCCGACTTCACCGCGAACTTCAGCTCCAATCCGGTCAGCGGCCGCAGCATGCAGTTCCAGCACAGCGTGACGCAGGCCACGCGCTACTACTACCGCGTGCGCGCCAACAATTGCAGCGGCACGCCCGGGACATACTCCGATCCGGTGTCGATCGTCGTGCAGCCCGTTCCGGTCGTCACCGGCCGTTCGGGAGACGTCGTCACCCCGCTCGGCAGCACGGCCCCGGTCAGCATGAGCGTCCCGCTCGCCGTACACACCGGGAAGACGGCGCTCGACAACTCGTTCACCGCAAGCGTCGACAAACCGTACCTCAGCGTCACACCGTCTTCCGGAACGCTTCCGGCGACCGTCACCGTCACCGGGAATCCGGCTTCGCTCCCGCCCGGCGCGAACACCGGAACGCTGCACGTGACCTCGAACGGGACGACGAGCAGCATCCCGGTTTCCATCAGCCTGACGACTCCAGTCGCGCCGAACGCCAAGACCACGCCTCCCGCGAATGCGCTGATCATTCCAGCCGCGGGACACCTGCAGGGCGAATTCGGACCGTTCCAGACTGATGTCCGCCTGGCCAACGGCGGCTCGCAGACCATCACCTATCAGATCAGCTACACGCCGACGCAGACCGACGGCACCACGAGCGGCAAATCGACGACCGTGTCCGTCGATCCCGGCCAGACGGTCGCCCTGAATGACATCGCCAACGACTTTTTCGGAATCGGCGCGTCGGGAGACACCGGATTTGGCTCGCTCGAGGTCCGCCCACTCAACACCTCGGCCACGTCGAACTACGCCTCGAGCCGCACGTTCACCTTCAACGCAAAGGGGACGTACGGGCAGTTCCTCGCGGCGCTCCCGTTCTCCTCGTTCGCCACAAAGGCTCAGGTGATCCCCATCCCGGGGACGCCGCCGCCCTCCGGAACTCCGTCGCTGAGTTTCCAGCAGGTCGCCGCGTCGTCGAACTTCTACACGAACCTCGGCCTGATCGAAGGCTCCGGCTCGCCGGCCAGCGGCACGATCCGGATCTTCAATGACAGCGGGACCCTCGTCAGCTCGGTGCCGTACAGCCTTCTGGCCGGCGAGCACAAGCAGGTGAACCACTTCCTCGAGGCGAACGGCGCGGACGGCCTCACCGACGGGCGCATCGAAGTGACCGTCGACTCGCAGACCGGAGCCGTGTCGGGCTACGCATCGGTCGTCGACAAGGTGACAAACGATCCCTTCGCCGTGATGCCCGTGCAGGTGGCGAACGTCAATGCAGCGAAGTACATCATCCCCGGCATGGCGGCGCTCGTCAGCTCGACGAATTTCCATTCGGACGTCCGCCTGTTCAACGGCGGCACGAGCGCCGTGACGGTCACGCCGATGTTGTATCCGTTCAGCGGCTCGCCGATCCCGGCGACGGCGTTCACGGTCAACCCGGGCGAAGTGAAATCGTTCAACGACATCGTTTCCGGTCTGTTCCAGCAGCCCGTCACCAACGGCGTGGGCGGCTCCGTCGTCTTCTCCACGGGCGGCCCCTCGTCGCTCGTGGTCACTGGACGGACGTACACCATCGATTCGAGCGGCGGAACGTTCGGTCAGTTCATTCCCGGTGTGACCGCCTCGAACGGGATCGGCACCGGCGACCGGCCGTTGCAGATTCTGCAGCTCGAACAGTCGGCCAACTTCCGCTCGAACGTCGGACTGACCGAGCTGACCGGGAACGCGGCGACGGTGACGGACTGCGGTGGGCACCTGGATCAGCCCGTCACGGCGTGTGTCCAGGTCAGCGCCTACGCACCAGACTCGAAGATCGCCGCCACCACGGACGTCCCGCTCGGCCCCAACCAGTTCCGGCAGCTCAACAGCGTGCTGGCCGGCCTGTTCCCCGGTCAGGACGTCTACAACGCGCGCGTCACGCTGGATGTGATCGCCGGCAGTGGGAAAGTGGCGGCGTACGGGTCGGTGGTCGACAACCTCAGCACCGATCCGACGTTCGTGCCGGCGCAGCAATGAGTTCCGACATCCCTGGCGATCCTCCGCGCGCGGCGCGGTCGATCCCTCGTTCCGGATGGATGACTGGACTTCTTTGCGCTCCGCTTTACGCTCCGCGCCTGCGCGGCGCCACTGAATGTCTGAAAGTCAAGGCGCGCGACCCGGCGGCTCTGCTGCTACGATCGTGCGTCCAATCGTCCACCGGAGAGGGTCCATGATCGGCGAAACGATTTCGCATTATCGCGTCATCTCGCAACTCGGGCAGGGGGGGATGGGAGTCGTCTACGAGGCGGAAGACACGTCGCTCGGCCGTCACGTAGCGCTGAAGTTCCTTCCTCCGGAGCTCGCGCAGGACTCCGCGATGCTGGAGCGCTTCCAGCGCGAGGCTCGTGCCGCCTCGGCGCTCAACCATCCCGGCATCTGCACCGTGCACGCGATCGACGAGTTCGGCGGCCGGCACTTCATCGCCATGGAACTGCTCGAGGGAGAGACGCTCGGTGAGCGCGTCCGCCGCGGCGCGCTCGACATCCAGCAATTGTGCGACGTCGGCGTCCAGATCGCCGACGCGCTCGAGTCGGCGCACGCCAAAGGCATCGTCCACCGCGACATCAAGCCGGCCAACATCTTCATCAACTCCCGCGGGCAGGCGAAGATCCTCGATTTCGGCCTGGCCAAAATCGAGATCAAGCGGACCGGAGGGCAGTCGGAAGCGCCGACCACCGCGCGTGCCGACGAGCTCACCCGCGCCGGCACGACCCTCGGCACGGTCTCCTACATGTCCCCCGAACAAGCCCGCGCGCAACTCACCGACGCACGCACCGACATCTTCTCGCTGGGCGCGGTCCTCTATCAGATGGCCACCGGCGTGCTCCCCTTCGAGGGAGAGTCGTCCGCCGTCATCTTCGACGCCATCCTCAATCGCGATC
>DATFUW010000191.1:0-4453 GCA_035260605.1 Thermoanaerobaculia bacterium
CCCATTTCCCGTTTCCTCAACCCGATTGTTGTGAGAAGTTCAGCAGCATTCCGATGGCGATCAGGCTGGTGATCAGCGATGATCCGCCATAGCTGACCAGCGGCAGCGGCAGGCCCTTGGTTGGAACCAGACAGAGCGCCACGCTGATGTTGATCAGCGCCTGCACGCCGATCATCAGCGTGAACCCGAGCGCCGCGTAGAAATCGAACCGCTCCTGGCTGTAGCGCGCGATCCGGAACCCACGCCAGACCAGAAAGGCGAACAGGCCGATCAGCGCCACCGCTCCGATGAATCCGAGCTCCTCGCCGATGATCGAAAAGATGAAGTCGGTGTGCGGCTCGGGAAGGAAGAAGAGCTTCTGCCGCCCGTTTCCGATCCCCAGGCCATGCAGTCCGCCGGTCCCGAGGGCGATGAGCGACTGCATCGCCTGGAATCCCTTGCCCAGCGGATCGGCGTCCGGATTGAGGAATGTAAAGAGCCGGTCGCGGCGGTAGGCGGCGCTGAGCAGGACCACGACCCCCGCGGGAATCATCATCAGGACGAAGACGGCGATACGGCGCCAGGAGATTCCGGCGACGAAGGTCATCCCGGCGGCGACGAGCACGAGCGTCATCGCCGTCCCGAAGTCCGGTTCGACGAGGATCGCTCCGGCGAACACCAGCAGGACGCAGGACAGCGGCAGCAGGGTGGTGGTGAATTCGTTGACCCGTTCCTCCCGCCGCGAGAGAAACGAAGCCAGGAAGAGAATCACGACCGGCTTGGCCAGCTCGCTCGGCTGGAGTCGGAAGTGCGAGAGCGCGATCCAGCGGTGCGTGCCGTTGATCGGCGCGGCGAAGAGCACCACGGCCAGCGCGGCGAGCGTGAGGGCCATTCCGGCGTAGATGAGCCTCCGGTCGCGCAGCCGCGCGGTATCGACGTGCATCAGCAAGAGCATCACCGCGCTTCCGCCGATCAGCCAGATGCACTGTCGGGTGATGAAATAGTACGGGTTGTCGTATCCCGTCTTCTGCACGGTGATGATCGCCGATGCGCTGTAGATCATCACCAGCCCGATGACCACGAGCAGCATCGCGGCGGCGAACAGCCAGGTGTCGTACGTCAGTTTTCTGCTCATGTCCGACGGGTCGTCCTCACAGTCTCCGCACCAGTTCCTCGAAGTGTTCTCCCCGATGTTCGAAGTTACGGAATTGATCGAAGCTCGCGCAGGCCGGCGACAGGAGGACGGCGTCGCCGGGCCGCGCGTGTTCGGCGGCCCACCGCACGGCTCGATCGATGTCGCCCGCGGAAACGATCTCCGCCGCTCCGCTCAATGCGTCGCCGATGCGTGCCGCGGCCGCGCCGACGGTGAGGACGGCGCGAGCCTTCTCCTGGACGAGGCCGCGCATCCGCTCGAATTCTCCCGCCTTGTCCTTCCCGCCGAGAATCAGCAGGACGCTCGACGGAGCAAAGCTCTCCAGCGACTTCAGCGTGGCGTCGACATTCGTTCCCTTGGAATCGTTGATCCACTTCACGCCGCCGCGCTCGCGCACCAGTACCATGCGGTGGGGAAGACCGGGGAACGAGCCGAAGGCGATCTGCACGGCGACGTCGTCGACGCCAGCGGCGCGCGCAGCGAGCCACGCGGCAAGCGCGTTTTCGACGTTCGCCGTTCCGGCCAGGCGGAGCGTGCTGCGCGGGATGCGGCGTTCCTGACCACCGATCCGCATCACCAATTCCTGGCCGTCGAGGAACGCTCCTTCATCCAGCGGACGCGAGGCGGAAAAGCGCCAGACGCGCGCGCGGGTGTCGCGCGGTGCGCCGCGGCGCTCGCTGGCGTTGACGATCGCCGTGTCACCGGGCTGCTGGTTGCGAAAGATGCGGTACTTCGCCGCCGCGTAGGCATCGAAGTTCGGGTAGCGGTCCATGTGATCGGGTGTGATGTTCAGCAGCAGGGCGATGTTGGCGTGAAACGAGTCGACGGTCTCGAGCTGAAACGACGACAGCTCGAGAACGTACGTCCGCGGCTTCTCCGAATCGAGGGCGGCGATGAGCGGCTCGCCGATGTTGCCGGCGACGATCGGCTGCCATCCCCCGGCCTTCAGGATCTCGCCGATCAGCGCCGTAGTCGTCGACTTGCCATTCGAACCGGTCACGGCGATGACCGTCCCGCGGAGCTGCCGGAACGCGAGCTCGATCTCGCCGATGACCGGAATGGCGAGCGCCGCGGCGCGCTGCAGCAGTTTGACCGTCGACGGCACACCGGGGCTCACCACGATCATGGCCACGCCGTCCAGCACCGAGGCGTCCTGACTCCCGAACACGCGCACGACACGGTGATCGAGTGGATAGGGCAGGTCGGGATGCGGATTGCTGTCGTTGATCCACACCTCGTCCCCGCGCGCAGCGAGAAAGTTCGCCGAGGCCACGCCGGACTTGCCGGCACCGACGATCAGGATCTTGCTCATCTCAGTTTCAATGTCGACAGGCTGAACAGGGCGAAAATGATGGCGATGATCCAGAAACGAACGACGACCTTCGTCTCGCGCCATCCGGCGAGCTCGAAGTGATGGTGCAGCGGCGACATCTTGAAGATGCGCCGCCCGGTGAGCTTGAACGAGGCCACCTGCAGGATGACCGAGGCCGCCTCGATGACGAACAGGCCGCCGACGAACACCAGCAGGATCTCCTGCTTGATCATCACGGCCAGCGTGCCGATCGCGCCCCCCAGGGCCAGCGAGCCGACGTCGCCCATGAAGATCTCGGCGGGATGGGCGTTGAACCAGAGGAACCCGAGCGAGGCGCCGACCATCGCCCCGCAGAAGACGGCCAGCTCACCGGCCTGTGGCACCCAGGCGATGCGCAGGTAGTCGGCCACGCGGAAGTTCCCGGCGGCATAGGTCAGGATGGTGTACGTCACCGCGGCGATGAGCGTGCTGCCGATGGCCAGGCCGTCGAGCCCGTCCGTCAGGTTCACGGCATTCGAGGCCCCGACGATCACCACGATGATGAATCCGATGTAGGCCCAGCCGAGGTCGAGGTGCAGCGTCTTGAAGAAGGGGAACGTCAGCACGGTGGAGTAGTTGTTGTGGATGGCCGGCAGATAGGCGATGGCCAGACCGGCGGCGAGCGCGACGCCGATCTGCATCGAAAACTTCTCCTTCGCCGTCAGCCCGAGGTTCCGCTTCTTGACGAGCTTGCGGTAGTCGTCGATGAAGCCGATCGCGCCGTAGGCGAAGGTCACGAAGAGCACGATCCAGATGTACGGGTTGAGGATGTCGGCCCACAGGAGCGTCGGCACGAGGATCGCGATGTTGATCAGGATGCCGCCCATGGTCGGCGTGCCGGCCTTCTGCTGGTGCGACTTCGGTCCCTCCTCGCGGATGAACTGCCCGAGCTTGATCTGGCGCATGCGCTCGATCAGCCAGGGGCCGAGGATGAACGAGATCACCAATGCGGTCAGCGCCGCCCACGCCGTGCGGAAGGTGATGTAGCGGAAGACGTTGAATCCGGAAATCAAGTTGCGCAGTGGGAAGAGGAGGTAGTACAGCATCAGCGGTGCTCCGCCCCCTCGTCGGATCGTGAAGTGGTCAGCTTCGCGATGAGCTTGTCCAGGCCGATGCCGCGGGAGGCCTTGACCAGCACGAGGTCGCCCGGACGGACGAACGATTCGAGGAATTCCGCGGCCGATGCGGCGTCGTCGAAGTGGAAGCGCCGCTGGTCGGTGAAGCCGGCATCGCGCGCTCCGTCGAGGAGCGACTCGCTGCGGCGGCCGACGCCGATCACGAAATCGATCTGCGGCGGGATCCCGCGTCCCGCCTCGTAGTGATATTCGAGCTCGCCCTCTCCGAGCTCGAGCATGTCGCCGATGACCGCGATGCGTCGCCCGGCGACCTGCGCCGCGTCGAGCAGCGCGAGCGCGCTCGAGAGGGCGTAGGGATTGGAGTTGTAGGAGTCGTCGTAGAGCGTCGCTCCCCGCCAGGGGATGACCACGCCGCGGTGCGGGGCCGGCTTCACCTCGCGCACGCCGCGCTCGATCGCATCCCAGGAGATGCCGATGGCCCGCGCGGTGGCGATGGCCGCCAGGAGGTTTTCGAGATTGTGCCGTCCGGGCAGTGCGAGTTCGAACGCGCTCCCCTCGAGCGTGAAACGCGTACCAAGCAGCCCGCGCTGCTCGATGTCCTTCGGCCGGAAGTCGGCCGGATGATCGATGCCGTAGGTCACTTCGTGCCCGTGGAAGCCACGGCTGATCTTCATGACCCACTCGTTGTCGACATTGATCACGATCGTGCCGCCGGCCGCGACGTTCTCCAGCAACTCGCGCTTCGCTTCGGCGATCTTGTCGATCGTGCCGAAGAATTCGATGTGTACCGGCCCGATGTTCGTGTAGACGCCGACGTCGGGATGCGTCAGCCCGGCCAGCGTGGCGATCATCTCCTTGGTCGTCGTTTTTCCGGCCGAGCCGGTGATGCCAATG